>CANNNV010000161.1 GCA_947506155.1 Methylococcaceae bacterium | reverse complement strand
ATGAAGCATCGCAGGTAGATTTAGAGCGATGGGAGAATGAGAATATCCCTTACACTATACGAAAAAAACGTCAAAAGTTCTTTGAAAATGCAAGCCAAAAACAGGGTAAATAATTAGCCGATTAAATCAATGTTTCGACAGGCTAGGTGCAACCCCCGTCACGCTTCGATGTTCAGTTTGCTAAGCAGACCTAAGCAGCATAGGTCGGGTTGCCGTCTTTTTGGCAACCCGACCTACAGGACTGTAGGCGCTGGCGTTGACAGCGTTTAGATGTGCCATGCTCAACGCGCACGGCTACAATAAGCCGCACCGGCACCCCGAGTTAGCGCTTGGCGTTTATCATTTAAATCCCCTTGGGCATGATAATCGAGTTCATCGATTTGCTACAAACATGGATTCTAAACGCACAACATCAGTTAATTAGATACACGTATCTAATTAAGTCGTTTTATTAAAAGTAAAATCCTCTTTAAACTTAACACCATAGTCAATGATAACAGGCGCTAGTTTCCTTGATTTTTTGGAGTCCAAAGCTGGTTTTGGTCGATTTTATAGAGTCCTATGTGTAAGCAGGAAGGATTATGTCACAAAGCAGTATTATGCCGGGCTTGCGCCCGACCCTCGGGTTCACCGTGGTCTATTTAAGTCTGGTGGTTTTAATTCCGCTCAGCACGCTGGTGTTTCAAAGTTTCCAGCTAAATTGGGAAGATTATGTTCACATTATTACTAATCAGCGAGTGCTGTCGTCGTTTCGGGTTAGTTTTTCTACCGCGTTGGTTGCCGCGTTGATTGCCAGTTTCTTTGGTTTTATTGTCGCCTGGGTGCTGGTGCGTTATGAATTTTTCGGCAAGCGTTTTTTCCATGCTTTGATAGATTTTCCATTTGCGCTGCCGACGGCCGTTGCCGGTATCGTGTTGGCGACTATTTTTCAGCCCAGCGGTTTTCTGGGCAAATTGTTAATCGATGTGTTTGGCGTACAAGTCGCTTTTAAACCCCTAGGCATCGTGATGGCGCTGATTTTTATCAGTATCCCGTTTGTGGTGCGTACGGTTGAACCGGTGTTGCTGGAATTTGAAGCATCGATGGAAGAAGCAGCTTCCAGTCTGGGCGCCACGCGCTTACAGGTTTTTAACAAAATTATTTTTCCGAATGTGTTTCCCGCGTTGCTGACCGGTTTTGCCCTGGCCTTTGCCCGGGGTGTTGGCGAGTATGGCTCGGTCATCTTTATTGCCGGCAATCTGCCCTATGTCTCGGAAATCGTGCCGTTATTGATCGTGACCAAGCTGGAACAGTTTGACATTACAGGGGCTACAGCGATCGCGTTGACGATGTTGGTGATTTCGTTCGTGCTGCTGTTATTGATTAATATGCTGCAATACTGGGTGCGGAAACGCTCCGGACAATTATGAGGACTGGACTATGAATGCGATTACCCAACAGGTCAAACTGGTTGAGCATCAACAACTGGCTTTGCAGGATCCGGACTGGGTCAAATGGAGTTTGATTGCGATTGCAGTCGGTTTTATCGGTTTGTTTATCTGCCTGCCTTTAGGATTAGTGATTGTTAAAGCTTTCTCCAAAGGTGTGGCTGCCTATGTAGAGGCATTGGCCGAACCCGATACCTTGGCGGCGATCAGGCTGAGCTTATTGATTGCTGCCGTCACCGTGCCGTTGAATACGGTGTTTGGCGTCGCCGCCGCCTGGGCCATTACTCGTTTTGACTTTAACGGCAAAAGTTTGTTGACCACGCTGATCGATTTACCTTTTTCAGTGTCACCGGTTATTTCAGGCCTGATTTTCGTGCTGTTGTTTGGCGCCGAGGGCTGGTTTGGCGACTGGCTGATGGCTCATGACGTGAAAATCATCTTTGCGACCCCCGGCATTATTCTGGCAACATTGTTTATTACCTTTCCGTTTGTCGCGCGTCAGCTGATTCCGCTGATGCAGGAAATGGGTAATCAAGAGGAAGAGGCCGCGTTGTCCCTAGGCGCGAGTGGCTGGCGGACATTTTGGTCGGTGACCTTGCCCAATATCAAATGGGCTTTGCTGTACGGGGTGTTGTTGTGTAACGCCAGAGCAATGGGCGAGTTTGGCGCAGTTTCAGTGGTTTCCGGCCATATCCGGGGCTTGACCAACACCTTGCCCTTGCATGTTGAAGTCAATTATAACGAATACAACATTGTCGGCGCTTTTGCCGGTGCCTCGATACTGGCTGCTTTGGCCATTGTGACCCTAATTTTAAAGACGGTGTTGGAATGGCAGCAAAATCGTCGTTGAGCACTCTGATTTTATTTTTGAGATTCCCACTATGAGTATTTTACTTTCAAATATCAGCAAGAAATTTGGTGCGTTTGCCGCGCTGGACAATATCAATCTGGAAATTCCCGAAGGCGAACTGGTGGCCTTGTTGGGTCCTTCCGGTTGCGGTAAAACCACGCTGCTGCGTATCATTGCCGGGCTGGAACGTGCTGATCAGGGCAGGGTATTGATCAGTGGCCAGGATAGAACGCACCATGATGTCAGCCAGCGCGGCATCGGCTTTGTCTTTCAGCATTACGCCCTGTTTCGCCACATGACAGTGTTTGAGAATGTGGCGTTCGGCTTGCGGGTTAAGCCCCGTAAAGACAGGCCTAGCAATGACGTGATTACCAAAAAAGTTCATGCGTTGCTGGAGTTGGTGCAACTGGACTGGCTGCATGATCGCTATCCGGATCAACTGTCCGGTGGTCAGCGCCAGCGTATCGCCTTGGCCCGGGCACTGGCCGTAGAGCCTTCGGTGTTATTGCTTGATGAACCGTTTGGCGCGCTGGATGCCAGTGTGCGCAAGGATTTGCGACAATGGCTGAGAAATTTGCATCATGATCTCAATGTGACCAGTATTTTTGTCACCCATGATCAGGAAGAAGCGATGGAAGTTGCGAGTCAGGTTGTAGTGCTCAATCACGGGCGCATCGAACAGCAAGGCTCGCCCAGCGCCATTTATGATCAGCCGGCGAACGCCTTTGTTTCCGGTTTTATCGGCCAGACCAATGTTTTCGATCTGGAGCATCATGATACAGAATGGTTGCAAGCAGCAGGACTATCGACGCTGCACCAACAAGGCAAAATTGTGCATGTGCGTCCTCATGATATAGTCATTGAAAAATCATCGGCAGGCAGCGATGCGTTTGTTATCCTGAAAGACTGGCAACACCTGGGTGCGCTGATCCGTATCGAGTTGGTCAAGAGTGAAGCGAATAGGCCTTCAGCCAGCGTTTATGCGGAAATGCCCAACGAACAATTCAAGCGCTTGCAATTGCATAAAGGCGACAAGGTTGATCTGCGGATTCGTCATGCACACTGGTTTCATTAATGCGGCGATTAATCAATCGTCTTTTCTGTATAATTTGCGACTCCTTGATAAAAACACCGTGCACAAAATGAGCTGCGCATCTGTGGGAGCGAATTCATTCGCCCTCATATGGAGTTGATTTATATTTTCAAATCAAAGGTTTTCACGTTATTTTGTGCCCGTTCCTAAGTAAATACATATTGTGAGCATTAAAGAAAAATTGATAAAACCTAAACCCGTAAGTTTTGGCGAGGCCTTTCGTTTCTGGCTTAAACTCGGGTTCATCAGTTTCGGTGGGCCAGCCGGACAAATTGCCATCATGCATCAGGAACTGGTCGAGCGACGACGCTGGATTTCAGAGCAACGTTTTTTGCATGCGTTGAATTATTGCATGTTATTGCCGGGGCCGGAAGCGCAGCAACTTGCGATTTACCTGGGCTGGCTGATGCATCGAACGTTGGGTGGAGTAGTTGCGGGACTGTTGTTTATTCTGCCGTCGCTGTTCTTGCTGATTTTTTTAAGCTGGGTTTATCTGAGTTTCGGTCAGCTTCCGGTAGTGGCTGGTGTGCTTTACGGCATCAAGCCCGCCGTCACCGCAATCGTGCTGTTTGCCGCGCACCGGATAGGCTCTCGGGCTTTAAAAAACAGCCTGCTATGGCTTTTAGCTACCCTGTCTTTTTTTGCGATCTTCCTCTTGCATACGCCATTTCCTTTCATCGTAGCGATTGCGGCCGCTCTTGGCGCGATTGGCGGACGGATTATGCCGGACAAATTTACCGTGGGCGGCGGTCATGGCTCGGCTAAACAAAGCTACGGCCCTGCGCTGATCGACGACGATACGCCGACACCGGAGCATGCTCGGTTTTGTTGGCGACATTTGCTTAAAATCATTATGGCGGGATTGCTGTTGTGGGGTGGCGTAATGGGCTATTTATGCGGGCATTACGGCTGGAATGGCACGCTGACACAAATGGGCTGGTTTTTCACCAAGGCGGCATTGCTCACTTTCGGCGGCGCCTATGCGGTATTGCCTTATGTTTATCAGGGGGCAGTCGAGCATTACCACTGGCTCAGCGCCACGCAAATGATCGACGGTCTGGCGCTGGGGGAAACCACGCCAGGGCCGCTGATCATGATCGTGACTTTCGTCGGCTTTCTGGGCGGCTGGAGTCAGTTGCCATTCGGTTCCGAAGCCGCGCTGATGGCCGGTGTGATCGCCGCAGTCATCGTGACTTATTTTACCTTTTTGCCCAGCTTTTTGTTTATTCTTGCGGGCGGTCCGTTGCTTGAGTCGACCCACGGCAAGCTAAAATTCACCGCGCCGCTGTCGGCGATTACTGCCGTCGTGGTCGGTGTTATTGTTAATCTTGCGGTGTTTTTTGCTTATCCTGTGTTCTGGCCGCAAGGTTTCGATGGGAATTTTGACGGCATAGCCGCGTTAATCGGTGCGGCTGCGTTGCTGATGTTATTCCGTTACAAGACTGGCGTTATTCCGGTTATCGCCGGTTGTGGTGCGGTCGGATTTTTGTTGACCTTGGTCAATCTAGGGTAGGGGTTTATGAATTTAAGCCAAATTGAACTATTGCGCATTCTTCAGGAAAATGATTTTAGCCTGTCAAAAGCTGCCGACAAAATGCACATCGTGCAGTCGGCGGTGAGTCGGCAATTACAGCTTTTTGAGGTCGAACTGGGTTCCCCCGTCTACGAACGGCAGGGTAAAAGACTCACCGGTCTGACTACCCTGGGGCGGCGTATCATGGAGGAAGTCGCCGCGATCAATATGGCCAAAATCAATATCCAGACTCTGGCTGCCGACTATATCGATAGCAACCAAGGCGTTTTGCATATTGCGACCACGCACACTCAGGCCAAGTATTTCCTGCCCAAACCTATTTTGCGTTTCAGAGAAAAATATCCGGGTGTCAGGATTTATATGGTGGAAGCGTCGCCGGAACAACTGATAAACAAACTGCATAGCCGGCAAGCGGATCTTGCGATTTGTACCGAGAAAGTCGCCGAAGAGTCCGATCTGGAGGTGAAGCCCTGTTATGAATGGCATCATGCGGTGGTGATGCTGAAAAATCATCCGCTCAGCGAGGGTGAACTTACGCTCGAAAGATTGGCATCTTATCCGATACTTACCTACAGTTTTGGTTTTACCGGGCGCTCGAATATCGAGACTGCGTTCAAAAATACCGGCATGGAACTGGATATTATCCTGTCCGCCGCCGACACCGACGTGATCAAGACTTATGTTCGGCTGGGCATGGGTGTGGGCATTATTGCCGGGATGGCTTATGATCCGGTGATAGACCATGAGCTGGTTGCACGAGACTTGTCACAGCTGATACCCAGCTCGAAAACCAAGATCGCCTATTTGAAAAATAATTATTTGCCCGTGTATACCCAGCATTTTATCGACGAATTGCTGAGTGCTGCCCAGGAACTGAGTGTGGCTAGATAAATCTATATCTATAAAAAGCATATATTTATCTAATAATATCGTTTTTTGATAGGGATTATTTGTTTTAAACTTTACCTGTCAGCGTGATAAGTAAGGAAAATAATGCCTTGCGTAAAGTCCATTGATTAAGTATTATTAAAAGGTAATATATCGCCATAAACATCCCTAAATAGCGCCATATTAAAACGACTATATTTAAAGAATTTAGGTGTTTTTTTTAATTGCATGTTAATATTATATTTCCAGTTTACCCATTGCAAGT
>CANNNV010000160.1 GCA_947506155.1 Methylococcaceae bacterium | reverse complement strand
TTATTTTTTAAACAATGACTTTCAGCGCTGTTTTATAGAAATTGAGGCGCCAAATGAAAAATTGGCTATTGAATCATTGCAGCGAATGGGGGCGAGAATACTGTTAAATTTCAAGGTTGCTTCTTGTCGTCCAGACCGACGAAAAGCTAAACGCGATTAAATGTATGGTAGCCGAGCGGTAATTCCTCAAGAAGTGGCGGGACTCAATGACGCGATGCATCAGCGCTGGCCTAAAAAGGCAGAATAGGCTATACCAGTATGGATGATACATTGAAAAAATATGTAATCAGCTACATTATCAACAATGATTTGCAGCCCTGTTTTATAGAAATCGAAGCAATAGATGAAATATCGGCTATCAAATCGTTACGGCGAATGGGCGCACGAATCCTTCTGAATTTCAAAATTATTTCCTGCCGAGTAGACAGGCGGAGGATTAAGAGAAATGCCTGAAAAAAGCATAACATGGGGTGAGTTGGAGGCCAAATTATCGATCGCTGAAGATGTTAAAAAGGTAAATTTAGTGCGTTGTCCTGTTTGCGGTGAGCCGCGCAACAAAGGCGATCATCGGAAATGCTCTAAGATTACCCAGCAACGGCACATGAAAGAGCGGGGCGACATTTAGCGGCATAGTCACCGATTCAAGGGACAAGCTCAATCACGCGGGGGTATTTTGAGGGTACCTTTCAAAATAAATCAGCATTAACCGGCTAATCCTATGACCTGTAGCGGTTGATTCAATGCCTGTATCAGCTTCCGAGTTGGATTTTTAGGTATCGGCATGTCACCAGTTGGTTACAAAGAATCCGCCTCGTGCGCATGGGTGAAATACCCTCCGCACTAACTGCGGTTACTCAGCTGCCTAAAAATTAAATTTTTGTGATTATCATAGAATAGCCGCTCAATTCGCCTAATCGCCTAAGCGCGAACTCGGTCAGGTGTTTTAGGCTGTTTTTTTGCAACACCAGCAAGCAATCTGCACGCGTCCATTCATACGACGAGTTGGTTGTATTTTCCAACCGCTCAATTTGCGCCCGTTTGCGTTCTGCGGGTGATTTTGACGCCACGCCGTCGGCTGGCCGCCTGCAACAGCCTCTCTTGTATTCACCCATGCCCAAGATCATCGCTTGGAGTTACCCGCTTCCGTGTCAGCGAGCTGGGTGGCGGAGTTGCTGCAATGTAAGCGCGTAGCTGTACCGCCTATGAAAAATATTTCGCTTTCAGCTAAAAAGTTGCACAATACTATCAACATGATAGTGGACGGCTACTGGAAAATTCAAACGCTCTTTTATAGTAAATAACTGGCAAATTTTCGACGCTTTTTGACAGTTTTTTCGGCAGCGCTCAATCCCACTTTGTGAGGTAGTAATCATGATAAAGCTAAACTTTTTATATCCGCATTTTTCAGCGGTCAAATCCTCTTGTTTTTCCTATGTCCTTCTTTCGTCCCTGTTGCTTGTCGTAGGAACCGCCAACGCAATTTGCACAATAGACGATCCGGTGAACCAAAACCCCATCAAGGCAGTGATCCAAAAAGACGCTTCGGCGAAGCTTCGCTTGGTTCAGGTCGCTTCAGGGATGGTTGCTCCAAACTGGGGAATCGCCGCCCCCGGAGATAGCAAACATCTGTTCGTTACGGATACCGTTGGCCAGCTTTGGGCGATTAACCCGAATACTCGACACAAGAATCTTGTCTTGAATGTTTCAAAATTGCTGGTGCCGCTGGGTTTGTTCGGTATAGGTTATGACGAGCGCGGTTTGCTTGGCGTGGCATTTCATCCGCAATATCAGGAGAACGGACTGTTTTATACTTACACTTCCGAACCCATTAGAATGACCGAACAAACCGATTTTCCGCTGCACGGCTCTGCTGTCGCCCCGACTCCGGACAGCCGTAGCGTGATTACCGAGTGGAAAATGATCAATCCGGCCGCAGTTCGTCCACAAGCGGATTCCAGCAGCCGCCGAGTCTTGATGCGGATCGACCAGCCGCAGTTTAATCATAAAGGCGGGTCGTTGAATTTTGGCAGGGACGGAATGCTGTATATCTCCTTGGGCGACGGCGGTAATGCAGATGATGAAGGAGATGGGCATAACCCGGATATCGGCAATGGCCAAGACCGTTCGACAGTGCTAGGAAAGATCCTTCGGATCAATCCTCTGCTTCGTGACGCGCCGAACGGACAATACGGAGTGCCCGCCACTAATCCGTTCGCGCCCGCGATGCAAGGCGGGGGCAATTTAGGGTGCAGCGACGGAATCTGCGACGAAATATGGGCGTACGGTTTACGCAACCCATTTCGCTTCTCCTTCGATTTACGCACGGGGGCATTGATTGCTGGAGATGTTGGACAAAATATGGTCGAGGAAATTGATGTGATAGTGAAGGGGGGGAATTATGGTTGGTACTTCAAAGAAGGCCGGTTTTTCTTCCAAGCCAACGGCGAAAATAGTGGCTTCATTAGCGACTCAAATTGTTTGGGCGTAGACACTGCCGGGCTGCTCGATCCTATTGCCCAATACGACCATCTGAGATCCGGTTCAACTCCGGAAGGCATCGCCATCGTCGGCGGCTTTGTTTACCGCGGCCATGCTGTGTCTGGGCTTAAAAGCGATTACGTGTTTGGTGATTATTCCCAGCAATTCGGTCAACCCCTGGGCCGTTTGTTTTATATCAAGGGCGGCAAGCTCCAAACCGGATTGTCGAATACCCGAGTAATCCGGGAACTGCGCATCCAAAATAGTGAAGGCCTGAGGTTGGCTTTGTTCGGATTTGGTCAGGATGTCGCCGGTGAACTGTATGTCCTGGGTAATACCTCAGGCGTACCAACGCTCACTGACGCAGGGAAAACCGGTGTGGTGATGAAGTTGATGCCGATTACACCGTAAATTGCTTTATATGCTGTTTTCCCAACAATTCCCAATTTAAAACCTTAAGTCTTAATTGGTAATTCGAAGCCGCCATTTAGCATGAACTGCATCAGATGCTGCCAGCTATCAAAAGGCATAAATTGAAGCCGAGTACGCAAGTTTTCGAAGAAAGTCCGTCTTGATGGTGCCGATTGAAAATTAACCATCCATACAGGTTTAAATTTGATTATAAAATTCAATTTAAATGTCCAACTAATCAATGACCTAAGCTGAAGTTATGCTGTTCAGACGAGTTTCGGTAATAATGACTCCAAATTGTCAAATTTCAATTGGCGGGAACGATCAAGGCTTACAGAGTAGCGCAAATGGCTCTAAGTCTTATTTGTGCGCAAATTATTCAACGCCCTTGGATATGAGGTATTTCGCAAGTTTTTTGTCTGAACCAAGAATGTGATGTTGCAGCCAATCTTGTAAGAAATGTAAGGTTTCCATTGTAAGATGTGTATTTCCGCTTTTTAGTTTTTCCTGCAATTCAATTGCAGTATCGACAAGTTCTTTATGCTGTTGCTTATGCGCTATTGAGTCTGGATAATCATTCTCAAGCATCAATTGCTCCTCAGTAGCGAAATGAAAACCAGTATATTCAATGATCCTATCGAGTACCTTATTCATTATTGTACTGGCATCACCTGCCAGCATGTGGTTATGTAACCCGTTAATAAGTTGAACAAGCTTATGATGTTGCTCATCAATTTCGTTAATTCCAACTGTTAGACTGTCATCCCAAGCGATTAAAGACATAGTAGTATTACCTATATGAGCCAAATAATATTAAGTATATAGAAGTTACGCGTTGACAGACAGGATATAATATGAATTTAAGAAAATACCCTTCGCTTGCGGAAGGTAGTCCCCATGTTAAGAAATATCAGTCGTCCCCCAACGGCCCGTTGCACCTTGCCGATGTACATCAGCTTTTTATTGGGAGAGCCCAAACAAATCAGTTGTTGTCGTTTGGGAGAAGTCATGGCTATCTCCCACGATAGCGTGACCCGCTTTTTGCAACGCGAACACTATGATGGCAAGGATTTATTCAACGAATCCCTGCCTCTTCTAAATGCGGTAGGCGGCACGTTAAGCGTCGACGATAGCGTACTGGACAAACCTTACAGTCAGTATTTGGCGTTTGTGGGTTATTTTTGGTCGGGCAAGCACCACGGCACGGTGAAGGGTATTAACCTGATCACCCTTTACTATACAGATGTCCATGGTCAGCATCTGCCCGTCAATTTCCGCGTCTACGACAAATCGGAAGGCAACCTTCGCACTTATTTTGCGCCGCCTGAATGATGCGGCGTAGCTCTTCATCACCAATGTATTCTAGCAAAAAAGTGGTACGAACCACCCGTCCGAGCTCTCAAAACGCGAAGTACAACTTGTTCTTACGGCTGGCTGTGCCGAGTTTGCGCAGTATAGTCGAGGGTGAAATCCGACCCGCCCGAATGGACTGGGCGATCTGCAGCATGTCCGGCAAGTGACAAGCAATCAAATCCCAGTCAATGGCTTCCTTGGTGAACAATTCATCAATGTTTTTGTACTGTCAAAAGAGCATTTAAATTTTCCATTATAAATCTGTCTTTATAAATGTCCGGTTTTATTAAACCATTTCATTACGCCATTGGGTGATTTTACGAAACATGTGTCATGGTACGCGAACTGAAGAGGGCACGAGGATTTTTGCAATACTCATCAGTGTCATTGAAACTTGTCGCGCGCGGCAGCAATCACCTTGGATTTACTTAGCGGCGGTGGTTCGTCAGCGACGCTCCGGTTTTCCTGCTCCAAGACTCCCGGTAGATTTAAAACAAGGGGTCTGAATAATTACAATTTACATACCCCCTAAATCCATATTTGCTAAATATGATAAGCTTAACTTTTATTTTTTAAGTGCCGATAACTTATATTCTGTAGGAATTGTAAAAGATTCCACTAACCCTATGAAATCATGACACCTGCTGGCTGTCATGGTTGGGTCCAGGAGAGCACCAGGGAGCCCCAGGATTATTACAAGTAATAATTAGAGAGCATTATTAATAGAGAATGATGATATGAATGCAGAGAGAGATTATGAATGAGAAATCTTTAGTAAGTAATGAAGGGATTGGGGGTCTGGGGGAAAGGGAAACAAAAACACTAAAAATCGAAAATTAGAAACAGGCCATGTATCAAGCAAAACAGTCATGACGTAATCAGGTGTGTTTGTTTATCCGTGATATGGCATAGCTGATCGACAGCTTTTATCTGATCCCTGGCCATTATTAAATCGTGGCGACTGGCGCTTTAGGGTCGAAAGCTGCCCGTGATTTTTTCCGAAACCTTGCAAGCACGAATGTCAAGTATCTGGATTTTCAAATCAGGGCGATCGGATTTGACTTTTAACTTTATTAAAATTTCAATTACTTACATTTTAAATAAGCGTTATGTGCGGAATACTTTACATTGATTTATAAGAATTTTTTGGCATAGCGCGATTGCCCTGGGACTGTGGCACGCATACTTCTGAAAGCAATGTAATCGAATAGCTAACCGATATGCGAATTTACCTATCTCAGGTTAATCCTATTTTTATGCGTTACTGATGAAGAGGTGTATTCAATGAAGAAAAAGCTTGATACAAGCTGGTTTGAATTAAAGAAATATGACGGGCTTAAAGCGCTTGATCTATATGGATGGGAACGGCAAATATCGGCAAGACAAGGTATAAGAGCATTCCTCGGCCTTTCCCATCAGCTGGCCGTCAGATGGTTTGAAGACATCAAGGTTTGCCCCATTGTTGAAGAAGACAAGGGCAGAGAGCGATGGGGAAAATGGCGAAAATCAGATGCAAACCATCCCTACAATACGAATTCTGTTTTCAATATTCCAGCTGAATCATTGAAACTTTTTAGTGACAGTCTTCGTTTAAGACCCGCGAATTATGCCCCACAAGATTCACTCTCTTACCACTCCTACCGTGAAAAAGCTGAGCTTTCAGAAGCAACACCTGATTTACAGGACAAAAGTATAGACAGCGCTACCTTTCAATGGAATATACCTCCAACGCCCCCGCCTCCTGAATTACCTGATGATACGCCAACAATCGGTGGTGACCGAGGTAGCTTTCTAAACACTACAGCGGTCATGATTGATCTTAGCGCTAGTGAC
>CANNNV010000159.1 GCA_947506155.1 Methylococcaceae bacterium | reverse complement strand
CTTGCGGTAGTTTGTAATTGGGTTATTGCTAGCCCAATTAAATTTTTTGCTGCATTTTCGTCCCGATCCCGCCATTCAGCCTAGAGAAGGCGTACGCGACACCGGCATCAAGGCAACCGGCCTTCTTTTTTCCAGCGCCTAAGGGTTGACTCGGAAACTCCAAGTACAATCGCAGCTTGTTTTATCGTTAATAACCTATTCATATTGTGCAATTATGAATAAGTTTAGCTATGTTGTTAACTATCTGTTAACAACCCTTGAACTTCTTCAAATTCGAACTAATCTTTATCCCAGTAGTTCAAGCCATTATCGTATTTCATTCCTATGTCAAACACACTGTCTTCTCATTTAAGCATTTCTGATTTACTCAGAGGAGATTTGCAGCTAACGTCACCACCGAATATCTATTTTGAATTACAACGAACGCTTGAAAATGCTGATAAATCAATCGCAGATATTGCGTTTATTATTAGTCATGATCCTGCATTATCGATGCGGATACTTAAAATAGTTAACAGTGCTTTTTTTGGTCTAGCTACTCCCATCACATCGATTAACCATGCGATCAATATTATTGGCGTCGAGGCCTTACAAAATCTGGTACTAGCTACGGTCATCATAGACAAGTTTTCATCCCGACCTGGTGGACTGATGTCCATGCATGATTTCTGGGCCAAAAGTGTACGTTGCGCACTGCTAACTAAAGAATTGTGCCTCTATCGCAATAATAACGACGACCTTGATTTAATGTTTATTTGCGGGTTATTGCATGAAATTGGTCAACTGGTTTTCTATCGAAGAATCCCTGAATTGGCCCGGCAAATCGGTCTTTTAGTTGAAGCCAGTGGTGTCGATGAAATTGAAGCGGAACATATAATTTTAGGATTTAATCACTATCAGACCGGGGCCGAATTGGCACAGTTATGGAAACTGCCAGAAATAGTAGTTAAAACCATCGAACAACATGATCATCCGAATTACGCAGGTGAATTTACACTCGCTGCATCCACGATAAGAACGGCTAATTATTTATGTAAATTGGGCGATGAGTGTTTACGTCCAGGCACTTTTTGTAACGATATAGCTCCAGATGATTTAAGCCACATTATCAATAATGCCCTCAACCAATTTGAAGCTATTTTTAAACTGTTTTACTCAATCTGATCCCAAAAAGAATCTAAATTCCCACGCACAGCATGGGAACCAGGTCTTTTTTGTTTCGCAGTTAAATTAAGCACTTACCACTTAGACTCGCCGGTTTCAGGGTCATACATTTCATGAACAATTTTGTGGCGGTTGGCGATCAGCTCTTCAATGCTCGGCGTCAAACTCATGGCCCTGGAAATAGCCAGCTTCATCGCTTCGTAATTGGTGCGGTATAAATCTTTACGATCCAGATCGGGGTTGGTAGCACATTCAGGCGCAATCCAGAGCATCGCAATAATGCACAAATCATTAGCCTGATCAGCAGGAATAACACCGGCGATAACGCTGTCCAGAACGGCATCAGCTACTGCTGACTGCACGGGACCACCCAACAGATTGACGTATTCGGTAGATTTGATGGTAACTTTGGGAACGATGATAGTCGCAGGCCGCACCTGTTGATTGCAGGCTCTGATTGCAAACATACGGGTATGTCCTGCAGTTTGCCCCATCAGGTTGGCAAAAGCCATGCCTGCAGGTCCCTTCACACTACCAATCAATATTTCAGGCATGGCATCCGTGCCTTGATCATTGCTGGCAAATACCGTTGCTTCGCCGGTTCTGAACCAAATTGTATCTGACATTGCGTAACTCCAAAGTAATAAAAAGTGGGCATTTTATGCTGAATAAAGCAGGAGGTCCAAGGTTAATTCTTGCTGGTTGAAACCTCCTATTTCAGAGAGTGTTAAAATTTAACTCGCCTCCGTTATGAATTATCTTGCTCATCAAATGATTTAATGGCCGTCCACTTTAAAAAACGCCATAACCTCTTGCAACTGCATGGCTTGGCTGCTTAACTCTTCAGCTGTAGCGGCAAGCTCTTCAGAACCTGACGCATTTTGTTGTGAAGCTTTATCGAGTTGACCAATTGCGTTGCTGATCTGGCCTATGCCCTGGGCCTGTTCTTCTGATGCGGCGGTAATTTCTTCAACCAAATTGGCGGTTTTCTGAATATTAGGTACCATCTTTTCCAGCAGGATACCCGCTTCTTCAGCAATTTTGACACTATTTTTAGCCAGACTGTTGATTTCTTGCGCCGTTACCCGGCTATTTTCAGCCAATTTTCTGACTTCTGCGGCAACCACAGTAAAACCTTTGCCATGTTCGCCGGCACGCGCAGCTTCAATCGCCGCGTTCAGTGACAACAAATTGGTTTTATAAGCAATGTCCTCAATCAAACCAATTTTATCGGCAATTTCCTTCATCGCCTCTACAGTACGCTTCACCGCAATGCCGCCACGATCAGCTTCTTCTGCTGCTGTGGTTGCCATGCTATTGGTTACTTTTGCATTGTCGGCGTTTTGTTTAACAGATGCACTTAACTGTTCAATCGAAGCGGTGGTTTCTTCAACACCAGAAGCTTGTTCAGTGGCGCTTTGACTGAGAGCCTGAGCGGTCGCGCTGATTTCCTGTGACGCGCTACCTAAGGCATCGGAATTAGTGCGGACTTGTTGCACCACGCCACTCAGCTGATTACGCATATTTTTCAACGCATACAATAGACTGTGTTGATCTTCGTCCATTAAGGTAATCGTTAAACTAAGATCGCCATTGGACATTTTAGTAACCACATCAACGGCATAAGCAGGTTCTCCTCCAAGTTGCCGCATCAGAGTGCGAATAATAAAATAACCAAACACAAAGCCAATCAACAGCGCGATAGCTGAAATAACCACAATAATAACTAAAGCGTTATTAACTAATCTATCAGCATCTTGTCCTGACTGCTGCATTAACTTAGCTTGATATTCGATGAGTTTATCAATAGAAGTCATGTAAGCAGTTTGTATGCCGCGCACTTCTTTTAATAAATAGTCAGCTGCTTCCGCTTGTTTATGTTCACTTGCAATTTGGATAAATTTATTTTGTGCGGCAATATAGGTTTCTCGACTATCTATTATGTTTTTAAATAAAAATCTACCCTCGGAACTGGTAATATTATTTTCAAGTTTATCCAGGTTTTCTTTAATATTTTTACGGGCCTGCTCAATGCGTTTAAGTTCCTGAGATATTTTATCTGTATCATTAATAAGTAAAGTATTACGCATGGCCCGCGCAATGACATTAATATTCGTGGCAACATTGTTAGCCCAGGTTGTTTTAGGAAATTTATCATTAACAATATCATTAAGACTCATTTTTAGATTATTCATATTGTTGATACTAATACTGGCAACAATAACCAATAATAATAGCAAGCCACTAAATCCCAATATCAAGCTAGTTTTAATTTTCACAGTAGCTGCTCATGATTTATTTTCGGTGATTTTTCAGTAATGAATAATCCTCCTTATCAGATTCTATTATTCATTTGGTTATATTTTTTCGTATTAATTAGCTTGACGACGGTCCACTTTAAAAAATGCCATAACCTCCTGCAACTGCATGGCCTGACCGCTCAACTCTTCAGCTGTAGCAGCAAGCTCTTCAGAACCTGAGGCATTTTGTTGCGCCGCTTTATCGAGTTGACCGACTGCGTTGCTGATCTGGCCTATACCTTGCGCCTGCTCTTCTGATGCAGCGGTAATTTCTTCAACTAAATTGGCGGTTTTCTGAATATTGGGCACCATTTTTTCCAGTAGGATACCCGCTTCTTCGGCAATCTTGACACTGTTTTTAGCCAGACTGTTGATTTCTTGCGCCGTTACCCGGCTATTTTCAGCCAATTTTCTGACTTCTGCGGCAACTACGGTAAAACCTTTGCCATGTTCGCCGGCACGCGCAGCCTCAATCGCTGCATTCAGCGACAATAAATTGGTTTTATACGCAATGTCCTCAATTAAACCAATTTTATCGGCAATTTCTTTCATCGCCTCTACGGTACGCTTTACTGCAATGCCGCCACGATCAGCTTCTTCTGCAGCTGTGGTTGCCATGCTATTAGTTACTTTGGCATTATCAGCGTTTTGTTTAACCGAGGAGCTTAACTCTTCAATTGACGCCGTGGTCTCTTCAACGCCAGAGGCTTGTTCGGTTGCACTCTGACTGATCGATTGGGCTGTTGCGTTGATTTCCTGTGACGCGCTACCTAATGCGTCGGCATTAGTGCGAACCTGCTGAACCACGCTACTGAGTTGGTCACGCATAGATTGCAGTGCCTGGGCCAAGATACCAATTTCATCTTTTTGATTAATGTCAATCCGTGCAGTAAGATCCCCTTTTGATAAAGACTCCGCAAATTTAACACCTAAAATAATGGGCTTGGTGATCATTGAAGCTAAAAACAACGCAATGATAATGCCCAGCATGATCGACAAAATGATAGTTATTACAATGATGGTGTTAGCTTCACTAACCAATTTTTCGGCTTTGGTACGGGCTGCCCCTAACTGAACATAGCCAGCGGCTTCAGCATCTTGCGCTTGCTTGATGACATTACTACCCAAACTCGCCATATCGGTCAAAATAACTTTTAATTTATTATCATTTTCTATCCAGCTTTTGGCTGATGCGGTGTAATTTCGCGTACCGGTACGAGCATCGGCAATCAGTTTTAATTCATCTTCATTTTGGACGATTTTTTGTAGGTCATCATAAAACGTCATTAACTCCGGTAATAAAACTTCCATTTTCTTCCAGGCGACGCGGTCCTTGTAATTAACTTCTTCCTTTTCTGCTCGCATTATTTGCATCGCCTTGACGTAAATATTGGTGGTGATGATATAACGCTGCACAAACTTATCTAACTCCTGAGCGCTCAAGCCTTTTTTCATCGCTTCGCTATAATTATTGACCTGTTTTTTGAGCATGGTGTCGGCGGCAGTTGCTACAATATTACCATTTTCCACCATCTCCGTTACCGACAGCTTGTTCGCCTTTAGTGCCGCAACCCCTGCTCTATATTTCTCTGCGTATCGAGCCGTGCCTTCTCTTGCTGTTTTCGATTGTCCCAATAATTCGGTATTTTGATATTGTTTCGCGATTACATCGACCTTATCCAGATAGGCCATCAGGTCTTTAACATTCTGTTCAGCACGTTGGTGAACTTCATCTTTTTCTTGCAGCAAGTAATTTTTTTCCTCCATAATAGTTGCGAACGCCATGCGCTCGACCCCGGTTGCGTATTCAACCGACTTACCGTTGTTGTCGGTAATTCCAAATAGCGAACCCGATACTTTACCTATATAAATTTTTGACAGCAGGCCAAATCCGCAGGTGATCAATACCAATAGTAATGCACCCGCTAATATCTTGGTTTTTATACTTAAGTTTTTTATGTTCATAAAAAATGAATCCTTGTTGGGAGTTATCAGTTATAGGCTGGTCAACGCTTGTTTTACCCGCCATTAATTTAATAAAAATTAGTAGACAAAAACTGCCTACCTACCCGGCTTTACTGAAATTATCACCCTCGTAGTCAGCGATTTGTTTGAGCTGAGACAATTCTTTTATCGATAGCACGCGATTGATATTTAGCAAGATAATAAACGCGTCACCGACGCGACCCATCGCCTGAATAAAATCAGTACGAATATCTGCACCAAAATCGGGTGGCGGCATAATATTGGCTTCAGGAATTTCCAGAATTTCATCGACCGCATCGACCAACATACCCAATAACTGGGCATCTTCATGGTAGTCAATTTGCACTAGAACAATGCAGCTGCGCTTAGTTATTTCGCTACTTTGTCGACCCAGTCGTGCCGACAAATCAATGACCGGCACCACATTTCCACGCAAATTAATAACACCACGTATATAATCCGGGGTCATCGGCACGTCAGTAATGGTATTAATTTCGATAATTTCTTTGACATCTAAAATGCTAATAGCCAGATTCTCATTGCCAGCCCGAAAAGTGAGGTACTGGCGCAGTTGATCATGAACGACTAGCCCCATTCCGTATTCTTTTTTTTGTATCAATTGATTCATCGGTTTTTGCGCGAGATACCCCGTCCTTTAGGTCGGGGAGGGATAGCGCGTCGGTGTTAGCCGACCCAGCTCATGCAGCTCCTATTACGTTTGCTATCTTTAAAAAATTAGGTGCTTGTCTTTCCAAGCGGTCAACCCGTGAGG
>CANNNV010000158.1 GCA_947506155.1 Methylococcaceae bacterium | reverse complement strand
TCACGGGTTGACCGCTTGGAAAGACAAGCACCTAATTTTTTAAAGATAGCAAACGCAATAGGAGCTGCATGAGCTGGGTCGGCTAACACCGACGCGCTATCCCTCCCCGACCTAAAGGACGGGGTATCTCGCGCAAAAACTGATGAATAGTGCAGCGATTACCGCATTGTTAAAAGTAAATTTTGGACTAGATCCGAAATCTTCCAAGGTTTTAGTGGTCGGTCTTGGCAACACGGGCGTTTCGGTCGCTCATTATTTACAAGGCTTAAAGTTTAACTTCGCTATCATTGACAGTCGTGCTAACCCACCGATGATGGATGAATTTTTCCAGCAAATGCCAGATACACCGGTGTTTACCGGAGGCTTTGATGAAGCTGCGTTTGAAGTCGCAACGCACCTGGTTGTCAGTCCAGGCGTGTCACTGAATGAACAGGCGATCATTAAAGCCATCGCTAATGGTTCAAAAATAGTCAGTGATATAGACTTGTTTGTCTGTTCTGTTAATGCGCCGATTGTTGCAATAAGTGGCTCCAACGGCAAAAGCACAGTAACCACTATGCTCGGTGAAATGGTAGAAGCGGCAGGGATACAAGTAGGTGTAGGCGGCAATTTAGGAACACCTGCCCTTGATTTACTGGCGTTAAATGCACACATGTACGTCCTGGAGCTATCTAGTTTTCAACTAGAACGAACTTCAGTCTTGAATGCTGTGGCGGCCACAGTACTCAATGTCAGCGCCGATCATCTGGATAGACATGCTAATTTAGCTGAATACGCACGAGAAAAACAAAGGATTTTTAGAGGTACTGGCATCATGGTCATCAATGTTGACGATCCTGTGGTTCAGGCGATGCAGCTTGCTGATAGAAAAACCGTGACCTTTTCAATTAATAAAACAGCCGATTTCTACCTAGCCTATCAAGGTGATATGGAATATTTGATGCACCATGAATCATGCCTGATGCCGCTTGCCGACTTGCCGCTAGAAGGTAGACATAATGCTGCCAATGCACTGGCAGCATTAGCCTTGGGAGTGTCGGTAGGATTAGATGAACAGATCATGTGTGAGGCGTTACGAAAATTTAAAGGATTAAGCCACCGGATGCAGCGGGTTGCAGAAATTCGTGGCGTTAGCTGGGTTAATGATTCAAAAGCAACTAATATAGGTGCCTGTGTTGCGGCTTTACAGGGATATGCACGTAAAGTGATACTTATTGCAGGCGGTGATGCGAAAGGCGCTGACATGAATGAATTAACACCTGTAATCAAAGAAAAAGCAAAATACGTGGTGTTGATCGGCAAGGATGCAGACTTGATAAAACAGGCTCTTAATGGCTGCGTCCCGGTTTATTCAGCAAACAATATGGAGCAAGCAGTACAAATTGCCGCAGGTCTTGCCGCAGCTGGCGAGAGCGTCTTGTTATCTCCAGCGTGTGCTAGTATTGACCAATATAAAAATTATCAGGACCGTGGTGAAAAATTCACCCAAGCTGTTTTGGCATTGGCTGAACGAGGCCAATGAAAGCAATCGGTCGTTTTCATTTTGATCCGGTGCTGCTTTCCGTTTGTTTAAGTTTATTACTCATCGGCTATGTGATGGTAGCATCTGCCTCATTGCATCTGGGCATAAAAATGGCGGGAGATGGTTTGCATTATCCACTCAGACAGTTAATGCACATAGGTTTGGGGCTGTTTATTGGTGCCGGATTGGCAACCATTCCAATGCAGGTTTGGCAACAAAGAGGCCCGCTGCTATTTATAGCAGGATTACTGTTACTGGTTATTGTGTTGATTCCGGGACTCGGTGTAAAAGTTAACGGTAGCGTGCGCTGGCTGTCATTAGGCGGCATGAGAATACAAGTATCCGAAGTGGTCAAGTTTTTTTCGGTGATTTATATGGCAGGATATGTCACTCGCCATCAGGAGTCGGTTCAGAATTCGGCATTTGGGTTGATCAAGCCTTTAAGTCTATTTTCAGTGGCCAGTCTGTTATTGTTGCTGGAACCAGATTTTGGTTCAGCCGTGGTTATTTTAATGATCGCTATGGGTATTATGTTTTTAGCCGGTGCGAGACTGTCACAATTTTTAGTGCTGCTATTGCTCCTTGGCGTATTGGCCATACTCTTGGTGTATTTTTCACCTTATCGCTTGGTTCGAGTCACCAGTTTCATGGATCCATGGGCTGATCCGTTGAAAACTGGATTTCAATTAGTCCAAGCGCTTATCTCATTCGGCCGAGGTGAATGGTTGGGTGTGGGTCTGGGTAGCGGCATACAAAAACTATTTTATTTACCCGAAGCTCACACTGATTTTTTGTTCTCAGTCATAGCGGAAGAATTAGGTCTAGTAGGTGTAGTGACGGTGATTGGATTATTTGCATTATTGATCTGGCGTGCTTTTGCGATAGGAATGGCGGCTGAACAGGCGAATCAACGATTTTCCGCATTTATTGCCTATGGTTTGGGTATTTGGTTTGGTTTTCAATCCTTTGTTAACATGGGTGTTAATATGGGGATTTTACCAACCAAAGGTCTGACCTTGCCATTAATGAGTTATGGCGGTGGCAGTATGATAATTATGTGCAGTGCAATTGCGTTGTTATTTCGGGTGCAAAGTGAAGTCGCTGAAATTAATATCCGTTCATCAAGAAGGCGCCGCCATGAGTAAGCGCATTGTTATTATGGCTGGAGGAACCGGTGGTCACGTATTTCCTGCGTTGGCGGTGGCTGAAACACTGATAGAAAAAGGCTGGAAAGTCAGCTGGCTAGGAACTCGGCAAGGATTGGAAGGCCGAGTAATTCCGGAACGAAATATAGAAATCGACTGGCTATCGGTTGCTGGCGTACGCGGCAAAGGAGGGCTGGCAAAAATAACTGCTGGATTTTTGCTGATCAAGGCCTGCTTACAGGCGTTAAAAATATTAAGGCAGCGCAAACCTGATGTGGTATTGGGGATGGGCGGATTTGTAGCAGGTCCAGGTGGTTTGATGGCAAAATTATTGGGCATACCACTCATTATTCATGAACAAAATCGCGTGCCGGGCACCACTAACCGACTATTGGCACGAATGGCCAATCAGGTATTGGAAGCATTTCCAGGCAGTTTTAATAAAAAAATTAAGGCAAAATTTACCGGAAATCCATTAAGAAAACAGTTTTTAACTCCCGCCCTTGAAAAAAATCAGCTGGGAGGAATTAAAATATTAGTCGTTGGCGGCAGTCA
Source organism: Methylococcaceae bacterium (assembly GCA_947506155.1). Lineage (GTDB taxonomy): Bacteria > Pseudomonadota > Gammaproteobacteria > Methylococcales > Methylomonadaceae > Methylobacter_A. Next base: position 3,009 of record CANNNV010000158.1, on the reverse strand, counting down.
GGGCGCCCAGGTATTAAACGAGCGTGTGCCTGAGGCTGTTTCGGCCTGGGAAAAAATCAATACACGCAAAAGACTATATATAAAGCACCAAACGGGTACAGCAATGCGAGAGCAGGTTGAAAATAGATACAAGGTATTAGGTCTGCATGCTGACGTGAGTGCGTTTATTGAAGACATGGTATCGGCCTATCAATGGGCGGATATGGTAATTTGCAGATCCGGCGCGATGACCGTCAGTGAAGTCGCAGCTTCCGGGCTTCCTGCTATTTTTATACCTTTGCCGGGCGCGATTGATGATCATCAAACAGCCAATGCACGGTATTTAACCGATGTCGGTGCCGGGCTGATATTGAGGCAAAAAGACCTAAATGAAACAACGCTGGTAGCGTACATAACCACAGTAATCGAGCAATGGGATGTCATGAGTAAAACTGCACAAAAATACGCACGATTGGATGCGACCGAAATTGTTGCCGATTTTTGCAGCGCTGAGGCCGGATTATGATGACGCCAAATAGTCAAGTGCCAACTCAAGCCTTAGGTAATATCAGTCGAATACATTTTGTCGGCATAGGCGGAACCGGTATGAGTGGCATTGCCGAGGTGCTGTCAAACCTTGGTTATCAAGTTTCAGGTTCAGATATCAAAGAAAGTGCGGTCACAGAAAGACTGGCTAGTTTAGGCGTGACCATCCATATCAACCATAAACGGGAAAATATAGCGAAGGTTGATGTAGTCGTGGCTTCCAGTGCCATAGATCGCAATAATGAAGAGATTGATGAAGCCTACATTCAACGAATACCGGTCATTCCACGTGCAGAAATGCTGGCCGAATTGATGCGGTTTCGATTTGGCATTGCTGTCGCAGGAACTCACGGAAAAACCACCACCACCAGCTTGACGGCAAGCATACTGGCCGAAGGTGGGCTTGATCCTACGTTTGTGATTGGTGGACGCTTAAATAGTGCGGGTAGTAATGCTAAATTAGGTTTGGGGCATTATCTGGTCGCCGAGGCCGATGAAAGCGATGCCTCATTTTTATATTTGCAACCAATGATGGCTATAGTCACCAATATTGACCAAGATCATATGGCGACTTATGAAGGCAGTTTTCAGCGCTTAAAAGATACCTTTATAGAGTTTTTACATCACCTACCTTTTTATGGACTGGCGGTAATGTGTCTGGATGATGAAGGCGTCAGGGCAATCTTGCCAAAAATATCCAAGCCGGTTATCACCTACGGTGTCCATAAGGATGCCGATGTCCGTGCAATCAATATTAAACAGCAGGGCATGCATACGACGTTTGACGTGATACGCAGAGGCGATTATCCACTGTTACAAGTGACTTTAAATATGCCAGGATGGCATAACATGCTCAATTCGCTTGCAGCTATCAGTATTGCAACTAAACTGGCAGTAGCGGATCAAGCAATTATTAAAAGTCTGGGAGCATTTAAAGGTATAGGTAGGCGTTTTCAAGTTAATGGTGATTTGACTATGGGTTCGGGAAAACTGACCCTGGTTGATGATTATGGACATCATCCAAGAGAGATTGCGGCAACATTGGAAGCCTTGAGTCAAGCCTGGCCAGATCGGCGTTCAGTCGTTGTTTTTCAGCCGCACCGCTATACCCGTACCCGGGATTTGTTTGAAGATTTTGTGCAAGTGCTGTCAACCATAGATGTCTTGATTCTACTCGATGTTTATGCGGCAGGTGAAACCGTGATACCCGGAGCTGATGGTAGAGCATTAAGCCGAGCCATTCGTATACGTGGACAGGTTGATCCGGTATTTGTCGAAAATTGGGAAGAATTACCGTGCATATTGGCCGCTATCGTAAAAGCCGAAGATGTAGTGTTAACCATGGGTGCCGGCAATGTTGGGCAGATTTCTGCACAGTTGCCGCAATTGCTCGCTGAGGCCTTGCAAGGTAAATTTCCAGCCGGAACTGATCTGTGAAAGGACAATTGTTAAAGCATGAAAAACTGGCGAAATATACCAGTTGGCGCGTTGGCGGTCCGGTAGATCAGTTATATATTCCAGAAGACCGGCAGGATTTGATTGATTTTATAACATCCCTGCCAGAATCCGAACCGGTATTCTGGATGGGATTGGGCAGTAATTTATTGGTCAGGGATGGCGGCATACGCGGTACGGTGATTAACACTAAAGGACGATTAAAAAAAATGAACTTAACCACTAATGGCGCAGTTTATGTTGAAGCGGGCGTTCCTTGCGCACATGTGGCAAGGTTTTGTGGCGAACACGGTTTAACCGGTGCTGAGTTTCTGGCTGGCATACCCGGAACCATGGGCGGAGCCTTAAAAATGAATGCAGGGGCTTTTGATGGAGAAACCTGGGCTATCGTGAACCTTGTGGATATGCTGGATACGACGGGTAATGTAACGGTAAGAAGGCCACAAGATTTTACGGTGAGTTATCGGTCTGTAAAAGGTTTTGAAAACGAGTGGTTTTTATCCTGCCAGTTAATCTTGGCGCCGGGTGACACTGTAGCGAGTCAGCAAAAAATTAAAGCTTTATTGGAAAGGCGTGGAGCTACGCAACCCACTAATCAGCCCAGTTGTGGATCGGTATTTAAAAATCCGAAAGGTGATTATGCCGCACGGTTGATAGAACAAACTGGTTTAAAAGGCTATGCGATAGGCGGAGCTTGTGTGTCAGAAAAACATGCCAATTTCATCGTCAACACCGGTAATGCAACGGCAGCAGACATCGAAGCTCTGATTTATTATGTACAAAATAAGGTTGAACAACAGCAAGATGTAGTCTTGAAAACTGAGGTTTGTATGGTAGGTGACGCAATGTCAATCACCCCGCCCTGAAGGACGGAGCTTGTAAAAGCTAGGTTGACCAGACTAAGTGCTTAGGCACTACGATTACAACAGGTCGTTAAGACTTACCAGCGAATGCTTCCTTAGTTCGCTGCTCTAAAAGGATCGGATCACGCTGGGGAAAGGTAAAGCCCCGAAGGTTCTTTTCGTCACT
>CANNNV010000157.1 GCA_947506155.1 Methylococcaceae bacterium | reverse complement strand
CTCGCCAATTTTAAATCTTCGATTTGTGATGCGTTTAAGGGTAAGAGAGCTGGTTTTTGAGTGGATGCCATGGTCATGATGGTAGGAGTGATATGGGAAGCTGAAAGTTTACTCTAAAAGGGTAATATTTTCTTTGGAAATCACCTTACTTCCTTCATTTTTTGAGGTTGATTTGTTAGGCCAACAATACAAACGAAACCAAAGCACCATTCCGTCCGCTAAGGATCGAGCTTGCTTAGTATTCACCTACACGATGCTTGAATGCAAACAAACGAGTAAATTCCGCATTGCCTAACGTAAAGTAGACACCTAAAACGGTGTATTTAAAAAATATAACACCTAAAAATGTGTCTATTAAAATCCAAAAATAAGTGTATATCCGTATAGATTTTATTGTTTTTCTTTGATAGTACCACAGTTAAATTTTGATAGTCACCTTTTATACAAATAAGTTCTACCCCCCATTAATCCCTCGCCGAAACTCTTGGATCAAGTACGTGAGCGCCATTCGTGTCCAGCATTACAGTATCTGTACAAAAAACCAATACATGCACTGGATCAAACGATTTATCTAAAAAACATCCGAAAAAAATAGGTGCTGCAAAAGTGAAAGCATTTTTGACGAATCTGGCAGTTGACGGGTTAGTGTCAGCTTCAACACAGAATAAGATACTTAACTCATTTCGTGCATATTTCAAAGCCCATGCGTCGGGTCACCGCTTTAGCGTCTAACCCGCAACTATGGACTTTCAGAAATTAAATATCTAAAACCAAACAGCAAACACGCCAAAAAGCTAATCAGGTTCATTTAATATTTTTAATATTTCTTCCGATTCCTTCAGTGTCCATCTTAATTCATTCATCGTGTTTTCAGACGTATCCGATACCTTATCAGGATTATTATTGACGCGCTGTGCATTGTATTTTTTACGTTTATCGGGATCAACTAATACAGTATATGCTTGGTTGATTTCTTTTGATTTTCGTACGGCACTTTCTTTATCACCCGTATATTTATCAGGATGATAAATCATTATCAGCGCCCTATAAGCAGCCTTAATTACGGCTATCTCAGCGCTACTAATAACACCTAATATTTTATATAAATCTTTTTGCGTTGTGTTCATGTTATGTTTGAATGTCTAATTTACGTTACACCTGATAAAACTTACGCTTACGCCAAAAAGTGGCTCGGCTCATGCCCAACAGTTCGGCAGCCATTGTGATCACACCATTACTTTGCGCCAAGGCCTGCCGGATTAACGCCGCTTCGTCAGTTGCTGGCGGCAACGAACTCTTGACCTGAACCTCCCTAAATTCAGGAGGCAACTCAGCTAAACGCAAAACTGTGCCACGACCCACGGCAAACGCATATTCGATAACATTTTGCAGCTCTCGGATATTGCCCGGCCAGAAATAATCCAACAGCAACCGCATGGCCTGGGGGTCAATTTTTTCAATTTTCCTGAAATTAGCCGCATTATGTTGCTGGATAAAATGCCAGAGTAACAAGCTAATGTCTTCCCGACGCTCACGTAAAGGCGGGATAAAAATCGGCACGACCCTTAAGCGGTACATCAAATCTTCACGAAAACGCCCGTTTTTCACTTCCTCTCTTAATGAACGATGTGTCGCAGCCACCAGACGCACATCGACATCCACTGAACGATCGCCGCCTACCGGAATATAATTTCTTTCCTGTATCACTCTAAGCAGCTTGGCTTGCAACTCAAGCGGCAATTCGGCTATTTCATCCAGAAACAAGGTTCCACCCTGCGCACGCTGAAACAATCCGCTATGATCTTTAATTGCACCGGTAAACGCGCCGCGTACATGACCAAACAGTTCGCTGTCTAGGAGACTACTGGACAGGGCGGCGCAATTGATGGCTAGAAAAGGCGCATGATGGCGGGCACTCAGGTTATGAATTGCCCTGGCAACCAGCTCCTTGCCGGAACCGCTCTCGCCTCTGACTAACACGGTTGCTTCGGTTTCAGCGGCATTTTGAATGATTTGAAAAACCGCCTGCATAGCCGGTGAACGACTTAAGATGCCATGAAAACTTTGCCGAGATTCACTAGAATTTTTAGCTAGAGCCTGATCTGATCGGGCAAAAAGCAAGCCTATGCCACCGGCAAAAATACCCGCCCTGTCATGCAAAACCTGGGTAATTCTTTTAACTTCAACTTTATCGCCTTCAGCATGACTTAGTTTGATAAATTGTTTATTTTCTGTGGACTCTATAATCGCGTATTCCTGCAAACAGGCATTGCCGACGACATCATCAAAAGTAAGTCCCGATAGCCGTTCCGCACCCCGACTCCAGTATAACAACTGTTGTTCCTTATCAACCACATAAAGCCCCGCGCAATCACCAAGGGCCAGCATGCTAGAAAAAATAGTGGCGCTATCAAATTGCGCCAACCAGGAGGTGAATTTGTCAGAAAACAGGTCGTCTTGTTTTAAAGGGGTCATGTCATGTTACATTAAGAAGCTATGATGTTTCACCGGAACAATACCTCAATCACCTGGGTAGCGCAAAAATGCCTGGATGTTTCATGGTCGTCTCATGAAACATCCAGGCGAAACACTGAAACAAAAAGTGAAACATATTAAGGCAATATTCAGCCGATAGAAACGCTGGAGGTCACTAAAAAAGGAGTCTTATCTTTTATGGCACAAGCTTTGCTTTGAGTTAATAATAACAAACACACAACAGGAAAAAACCATGATATTCAAACAATTATTTGATCAAGAAACCTGGACTTACACTTATTTAATCGCTGATCCAGTCAGTAAAGATGCCGTGCTTATCGATCCCGTCAACACCCATATAGAGAACTATATCGCCTTATTGGAAAGCCATGGCTTACAGTTAAAATACACATTGGAAACTCACGTCCATGCTGATCACATCACCGCTGGTGGCTTGCTACGTCAGCGTTTGGGTGCACAAACAGGGGTCAGCCAACTTTGCGGCGCAGAAACAGCGGACATACAAATTCAGGATGGCGATGTTTTTGAGTTTGCGGACGGAGAACTGATTAAGGTTATCGCCACGCCGGGCCATACCCCTGGCAGTATTTCCTTTTTATGGCGTGACCGGGTATTTACCGGAGATTCCTTACTGATCGGCGGTTGTGGTCGTACTGATTTCCAGGGCGGAAATGCCGGTGCGCAATATGACTGCATCACGCAACGCTTGTTTACTCTGCCGGACGAAACCTTGGTTTATCCCGGCCATGATTACCAACAACGCTGGGTCAGCAGCATCATGCAAGAACGCACGACGAATCCGCGTTTAGCAGGAAAATCGCGTGAACAGTTCATTGATATCATGAATAACCTGAATTTACCTAAACCTCGGTTAATTGATGAAGCCGTACCTGCCAATCGTTATTGTGGACTGGATGAAAACGAGCGCCAGGATGCCATAGTGCTTAGAGACGAAACGCTGCCGTTACGGATCACCACTAAAACTGAAGATTTGGTCGCCGCTGCCAAGCAACAGATTACTGAAGTCACTGTCGAACAAGCCAAACAACTGCTTGAAGAAAGCAATATTGCACTGGTCGACACCCGGGAGGAAAGCGAATATGCAGCGGGGCACATTAATGGAGCACTATTGCTGCCCCGTGGCGTACTGGAATTTAAAATAGGCTCACTGCCTGAATTGGCCGACAAATCCAAAACCATACTTATTTATTGTCGTACCGGAGGGCGTTCTGCACTCGCAGCACAGACACTGCAACAGCTGGGTTATAATAATGCGCTGTCTATGGCGGGCGGTTTTGAGGCATGGAAAAGCAGTTTAACATCATAATTAATCGCCTAAGAGCGGCGTAAATAGGTGCGTGACAAGCACGCACCGAGTTCACATGACCAAGAGGAATTTATGAGCAACCAACATCACACTTTACTTATCGTCGGAGGCGGCGCAGCCGGCGTTTCCGTGGCAAACAATATGCGCCGTCAAAACAGCAGTATCGATATTGCCCTTATCGAGCCTTCTGAAAAGCATTATTACCAACCCGGTTTCACGATTATTGGCGGCGGCGCTTATACGATGAAACAAACCACAAGGAACGAAGCCGATTTAATTCATCCTAGCGTTAAATGGATTAAAGACTATGCCGACACCTTTCAGCCGGATGACAACACCGTCACCTTGCGTTCGGGAGCAACGCTCAGTTATGACTATTTGGTGGTCTGCCCCGGTTTGCAGCTGGACTGGGCTAAAATTGAGGGTTTAAAAGAAACGATAGGTAAAAATGGCGTATGTAGTAATTATGCGCCGGAGACGGCTGAATACACCTGGGAATGTATAAAAAATCTGCAATCAGGTACGGCTTTATTCACACAACCGCCGATGCCGATCAAATGTGCCGGTGCACCGCAAAAAATCATGTATCTGGCGGCGGATCGCTTCCGTAAAAAAGGCATACTCGACAAAATGAACATTGAGTTTTGCAATGCCGGACCGGTATTATTCGGGATTCCGTTTTTCGCTAAAGCCTTGCATAAAGTGGTCGCCGGCTATGGCATTAAAACCAATTTCAACCACAATCTGGTTGCGATTGATGGCCTAGGCAAAACCGCTACCTTTGAAGCTACCGACAGCGATGGCAACAAACAACGGGTCACTAAAGCTTTTGATATGATTCATGTCACCCCGCCGCAAAGCGCGCCAGACTTTATCAAAAAAAGTCTTCTGGCTAATGCCGCAGGCTGGGTTGATGTTCATGAAAAAACGCTACAACATAATAAATATACTAATATTTTCGGCCTAGGTGATGCGACTTCTACACCAAATGCCAAAACCGCAGCCGCCGTAAGAAAGCAGGTTCCGATATTAGTCGATAACATTCTTAATTTAATCAACGCTAAGCCTGTTGAAGAAAAATATGATGGCTACGGTTCCTGCCCGTTAACCACATCATTAAGTACCGTGATGCTGGCTGAGTTTGCTTATGGTGGCAAGGTAACACCGTCATTTCCTTTTTTAGATCCGAGAAAAAATCTATTTATCTGGTGGATAGGAAAAATAGCCGGTTTCCCTTGGATGTACTGGCATTTAATGATTAAAGGCTACCGCATCGATATTCCTCATGTGGAAAGCTATGCCAAACGCTTTATCAAAGAAGAATGATGCCGGACGGTACATCACGGTAAAGGCCGGCTGTTAATAAATCACTCTTCAAAACTTTTTATTCAGCACGAAGTTTTATCTTCGTGCTGAATTTTATGATCGTGATCACCTTACACAACAGGAACCCATTGCATGAAATACGACATCATAGCCTTTATGCTTAGCTGTCTAATGATACTGAGTTATTACCTCTATTTAGGCTGGCGGACTCGCCGTACGCCCGACTCCAGTGTGCATTCGCTAAATACAAGGGTTCGGGAGCGCTGGGTTAAGATGATTATGAACAGCGATAGAATGGATATACTGGCTATCCAAACCCTGCGTAACTCGGTCATGGCCTCGAATTTCATGGCTTCAACTGCGATATTACTGATAATCGGAACCCTAAATATCAGCGAAAGAATAGGACAATGGGTTCTCACCTGGCATATCAATAGTTCAGTCAGCAGCTTTTCAACCGAATTATGGCAAATAAAGCTGTGCTTATTAATGCTGGATTTTTCTATTGCATTTTATTGTTTTTCTATGGCAATACGCTTCTTTAATCACGCTGGTTACATGATTAATTTGCCTAGCGATGTACCGACTGAAAACTGCTTATATAAACAAACCTGTGTTTATTTAAACCGGGCGGGCGGTTATTATTCTCATGGCACACGCACTTTCTTTTTTAGCCTGCCCATCATCATGTGGTTTTTTGGCCCCTATTTTTTGATGTTGACCACATTTGGACTCATCATGGGCCTTGCTAGACTGGATAAGGTGCCCAGTTGGGCACTTTCGGCAAAATAAACGGTCAAAAAATTATTTTTAGCAACCACTAAAGCCCGGCCAAGATATTTTTTTCCTAAGCAAGATGCCTTTTTTATAGCCTGCGGCGCCACTTTATTCTTCATACACCTACCAACCAACAATCTTTCAGATAAAAAAATCAATAAGTACAATTGCTTATTGATTGAGGAAATTGAGTTCTTTACCCTGTACACCTTTGTGCAATACCAACCGGATATGATCAGGAACGCAGTCAATCACCCCGCCCTGAAGGACGGAGCTTGCAAAAGCTAGGTTGACCAGACTAAGTGCTTAGGCACTACGATTACAACAGGTCGTTAAGACTTACCAGCGAATGCTTCCTTAGTTCGCAGCTTGTAAAGGATCGGATCACGCTGGG
>CANNNV010000156.1 GCA_947506155.1 Methylococcaceae bacterium | reverse complement strand
GGTTGTAATCATTGTCGAAGGGAGATTGCGGGAACTTGTGCTGAGCCTAGCCGAAGTAAACGCAGCGTTACTAGCCCCTTACGGGGATACCCTCACGGGTTGACCGCTTGGAAAGCAAGCACCTAATTTTTTAAAGATAGCAAACGCAATAGGAGCTGCATGAGTTGGGTCGGCTAACGCCGACGCGCTATCCCTCCCCGACCTAAAGGACGGGGTATCTCGCGCAAAAACTGATGACGCGATCAGAGAATATATATTTAGTTGGCCTCATGGGTGCAGGAAAAACCACGATAGGACGGCAATTAGCCAGAGCGCTGTCGGTACCGTTTTATGACAGCGACAAAGCGATTGAAGAAAGAACCGGCGTGGATATTCCGACCATCTTTGAGTTTGAAGGAGAAGAAGGCTTCAGGGATAGGGAGCAGAAAATGATCGAGCAGTTGACGCAAATGGACGGCATTGTGCTAGCTACTGGTGGTGGAGCAATTTTGCGCGAAGACAATCGACGCTTATTAAAAGAAAATGGCTTTATCGTTTATCTGCAATGCTCAGTAGAAAGAATTCTGGAACGAACCCGCAGAGACACACAACGTCCATTACTCAATACAGATAACCCCATGAGTCGAATAGAAACTTTGTTCGAGCAACGCGACCCGCTGTATTTGTCTTGCGCTGACTTTAAAGTTGACACAGGTATCTTGCAAAGCAAAGATGTTGTTAATCTCATTTTAGAAGAATACAACTCACTTAATCGTTAATAAACAAAATTGATTTGTCGGGTTAGCGTAAACCGACCTACACGCATTAATACACATGAAAAAATTACAGGTTGAATTAGGTGACCGTAGTTACCCAATCTATATAGGCTCTGGTTTATTGAGCCAATCAGAGCTATTCACTCAGCATATAAAATCCAAGCAAGTTATTGTGGTGACCAATGTAACCATTGCTCCCCTGTACTTGCCTGCGGTTTTGAAAAATTTGCAGGATTATAGTACTGAAACCGTGATCCTTCCGGATGGTGAACAGTTCAAGACCTTAGATTATGTCGCTCAAATTTTTGATCAACTGCTGGCTAGGAAACTTAGCCGGACTGCCACTTTAATTGCCTTAGGTGGCGGTGTTATTGGTGACATGGGCGGTTTTGCAGCAGCTTGTTATCAGCGCGGCATTGCTTTTTTGCAAATACCCACAAGCTTGCTCGCTCAAGTTGATTCTTCAGTAGGAGGAAAGACCGGAGTTAATCATCCGCTGGGTAAAAATATGATAGGTGCTTTTTATCAGCCACAATGTGTTATCGCCGATGCTGATGTATTAGATACTCTGGATGACCGTCAATTATCGGCTGGCCTAGCCGAAGTCATTAAATACGGCTTGATCAGGGATATTGAATTCTTTGAATGGCTAGAAAATAATATCGACGCATTATTAGCTAGGAACAAGTCGGCCTTAGCTTATGCCATTGAACGCTCGTGTATTAATAAAGCGGAAATTGTCGCCGAGGATGAAACCGAAACTGGAATTAGAGCCACGCTAAATCTGGGCCATACCTTTGGGCATGCAATAGAAACAGGCGCTGGTTATGGCAAGTATCTTCATGGCGAGGCGGTAGCCATAGGCACATGCCAAGCTGCCGACCTTTCCAGAAGAATAGGTTTGCTAAACGATGATGATGTTACCCGAATTATTGCGCTATTTAAAAAAACCAAGCTGCCGGTAGAACCACCCGAATGTGTTGATACTGAGCGGTTTCTGGACTTAATGGCGGTAGACAAAAAAAATGTAGATGGTCAAATAAGACTGATTTTATTAGAAAAAATCGGCCTCGCAACCTTGCCTGTAGACGTAAATCAAGACCTATTGAAGATGACACTTAAAACCTATGGTAGAAGATGATAATCATTGGATTAATCAGCTGCCCACTGACCAAATAACAATGACGAAGGAAAATACGACGATTCATTCCTTGATATCCAAGGAGCGAACTCAGAAGCTCGATTTATTGATTCATCTGCTGTCAAACTTACCACAGTCTTTGGTTGTTTGCGGTCCAGTAGGTATAGGGAAAACCACGCTACTGAACTTGTTACTGCAACGTAATACTGAATCTGCTCGATATTGTCTGCTAAATGCCAATACCTACCTAAGTTTTGAAAGCATACAACAAAAGTTAGCTGAGACTCTTACTGGCAAGGGTGATCTACCAAAGACTTTAGAGCAGTATAAAGTCCAGCATAAACAAGCGATTTTGGTTATCGATAATGCCGGTGAGTTAGTGCCCGGCTTGATTTCGGCAATTATTCAATATGCAGCGGAAAATTCGACTTTAAGGGTTGTTTTTGCCTTGACCCATGACGAATTACAAGTTAAACGTAGCTCAGATAAAACGATTGATGATTGCCACATCGTAGAAATACCGACCTTGTCAGAGAAGCAATGTGGTGATTTTTTACAAAATTTGTCCATAAAACCTGGGGTAAATTTACCGTTTAAAACAATTACTGAAACTATGATAGCGCATGTCTACCGCGAAACACACGGTGTTCCTGGTAGGATTATCGCTGAGTTGCCTAGGTTACCTATCGCCAAACAAGACCGGAAAATGAAATCGATGCTGGTCTATATTATTACCGCTGCTATTGCGATAGCATTTGGCGTTCAGTGGTTGGTATTCAATAAAAATATGATAGAACCGAGTTCGGTTCAACAAAAATCTGAAACCATCAATATTGCGCCTCAAAAATTAGAGTCTCAGATCATCCTCACGCTGCCACCTGCTCAACAATCGGTACTTACTGAAAATACCTCAGCATCTTCCGTAGAAAAAAACGTCCTAGCAGAACCGATAAGCGTGGATCAGACCAATCAAAAGTCCGATGACACACAAACAAAAATAACGGAGCGGTTTCTGGCTAAGCCTGAAGAATCGACAGCATCTTCCGTAGAAAAAAACGTCCTGGCAGAACCGATAAATGTGGATCAGACCAATCAAACGTCTGAAGAAGCTACAGTATCTTCGGCGAATAATTTTACTTTGCAACTTATGATGTTATCAAAATCAGCCTCGGTTGATGACATAATCGAAAAACATCCGGAGATAAGCTCGGGCATCCGAATCATTAAAACCATAGTGTATGGTCGAGAAAAATTTATTTTAGAATATGGTTCATATCCTGATGCTCTATCAGCCAAGAAAGCCAGATTATCTTTGCCTGGAAAATTTCGTCGCGCAATAGTAAAAAAAATAAGGTGAAAGACGAAAAGCAAAAACCGCGTATCATACACAGTCCTTAGTCTTTCGCCCTTAATTTCATGACCGCATTAAAAAACGACACTTTTATTAGAGCGCTGTTAAAGCAACCCGTAGACTACACGCCAGTGTGGATGATGCGCCAGGCTGGACGTTATTTGCCGGAATACCGGCAAGTCAGAGAGCAGGCAGGTAGCTTTTTACAGCTGTGTACCAATCCTGAACTGGCTTGTGAAGTAACTTTACAACCGTTAAGACGCTTTGATTTTGATGCGGCTATTTTGTTTTCGGATATTTTGACCATACCTGACGCGATGGGTTTGGGACTTTATTTTACCGAAGGTGAAGGTCCTAAATTTGCTGATCCGGTCAGAACCGCAGCGGATGTGCATAAATTGCCGATTCCCGATCCGGATATTGATTTACGTTATGTGGTTGATGCCGTTCGCTTGATCAGAAAAACTCTGCAAGGCAGTGTGCCGCTAATCGGTTTTTCTGGAAGTCCCTGGACGCTGGCGACCTATATGGTTGAGGGCGGCAGCAGCAAAAGCTTTCAAAAAGTGAAAGGCATGATGTATGAACAGCCGAAGCTAATGCATATTATGCTAGATAAATTGGCGCAATCGGTAGCTGCCTATTTGAATGCGCAGATTGAGGCGGGCGCTCAGGCGGTAATGTTGTTCGATACCTGGGGCGGCATGTTGACTAGCGAAGATTATGTTGAATTTTCGCTATATTATGCCAAACAGGTCAGATCGTTGCTAAAAACCACTATAGACGGCCAGCAGATTCCGACCATTTTATTTACCAAGGGCGGTGGACTTTGGCTAGAAGCTATGGCTGATTCCGGCTATGATGCGTTGGGCTTAGATTGGCAGACCGATATTGGTCTGGCAAGGTCTAGGGTTGGCGACAAGGTTGCCTTGCAGGGTAATATGGACCCAATTTCGCTGTATGCAGATCCTTTGGTGATTGACGAGAAAGTAAAAGCTATTTTGCATAAATACGGATCAGGTTCCGGTCATGTGTTTAACCTAGGTCATGGCATTTTGCCTGATATGAATCCTGATCATGTTAAAGCCATGGTTGATGCAGTGCATCAGCATAGTCGGGCTTATCATGAGGGGATTTAGCGGCGACTGAAGTTGCCCAGTAACACCGAAAAATTTAATCAAAATGAAAACATTAAAAAAAATTTTTGCAATCAGTCTGCTTCTTGCCAATATGGGTGTTAAGGCTGAGAGTCTAAGCAAGCCTGTTGACATAGTCGTTCATAGAAGTCCGAGCTGCACTTGTTGCGGCAAGTGGCTGGAGCATCTAAAACAAAACAATTTCAAGGTAACAGATGTCGTGACCAATGACGTACAGGCTATCAAAAACAAATACGGTATTACCCCAGAACTATCTTCCTGCCACACGGCGATCGTTGATGGTTACGTGATTGAAGGTCATGTGCCTGTCGAAGACATTAATAAGCTTTTGAAAATTAAGCCTAAAGTGATCGGACTGGCGGTTCCAGGAATGGTTACAGGCAGTCCCGGCATGGAAATGGGTCCTAAAAAAGATCCTTATAAAGTCATCAGTTTTGATCATGACAATCAGGTCAAGGTATTCAACAACTACGAATCGGCGCAGTCAATCACCCCGCCCTGAAGGACGGAGCTTGTAAAAGCTAGGTTGACCAGACTAAGCGCTAACACAGTGCTACGATTACAACGGGTCGTTAAGACTTACCAGCGAATGCTTCCTTAGTTCGCTGCTCTAAAAGGATCGGATCACGCAGGGGAAAGGTAAAGCCCCGAAGGTTCTTTTCGTCACTGGCAACAGTGAGAGCCGGTTGTAATCATTGTCGAAGGGAGATTGCGGGAAACCGCAGCGTTACTAGCCCCTTACGGGGATACCCTCACGGGTTGACCGCTTGGAAAGACAAGCACCTAATTTTTAAAGATAGCAAATGCAATAGGAGCTGCGTGAGTTGGGTCGGCTAACGCCGACGCGCTATCCCTCCCCGACCTGAAGGACGGGGTATCTCGCGTAAAAACTGATGACAACCGACTATTTAGCTAATACGACCTTTTCGGCTCCGTCTTATCGGTGGTTATTGAAAATTCTTGGTCTGGCGATCGCCTACTTTATGGCCGGAAAACTCAGTTATTTTTCAACGATTCCTCCCGGCTATGATTCAGCTATCTGGCCGCCAGCGGGTGTTGCCTTGGCTGGAGTTTTAATTTACGGTTACCGTGTCTGGCCCGGTATACTGCTGGGTGCATTTCTGCTTAATGGCTTGATCCCAGAACTGACTGGCTTAAATTTGGACATGCTAACCTCAGTGCTTGTTACCCTGGTTATCAGCATAGGCTCAAGTTTACAAGCCATAGTTGGCACTTATTTAGTTAAACGCTATGCCGGATTTCCGAATGGGCTTAAGCACGAGAAAGACGTACTGTTGTTCTTTTTTTATGGCGGTCTGTTAGCTACGCTAATCAACTCGACTTTGTCGGTGTCAATGTTGTTAGCCACCGGGAGGACATCAGCAGAAAATTTTTTAGCTAACTGGCTAACCTGGTGGTCTGGAGATGTCTTAGGGGTGATGATTTTTACGCCGCTGGCTTTAGTTTGGATGCTACAAGGCAGTGAGGCCTGGCATAATAGGCGGCTGGTGATAACTTTACCGATATTATTTATGTTTGCACTGACTGCCACTGCTGTTTTTTATGAGGCACAAGCCAGCAATAAGCGGATAAAGCTTGAGTTCGATCAACAGGTTGCAACATTAAATGATGAGTTTAATGCTGGATTTTATAGAAATATCAATGCCTTGATTGCTATTAAGAGTTATTACGCAGCTTCAGATATAGTTAGCAGAGAAAAATTCAAAA
This sequence comes from Methylococcaceae bacterium, assembly GCA_947506155.1. Lineage (GTDB taxonomy): Bacteria > Pseudomonadota > Gammaproteobacteria > Methylococcales > Methylomonadaceae > Methylobacter_A. The sequence continues at coordinate 262 of CANNNV010000156.1, read as the reverse complement.
TTTTCACGAAATTGTTATTAGATAATTTTCAAGGCATACAGGCGCTAAGCTGGGATCCTCTGATTCGAAATTCTGAACGTGAGGTGTTTGAAAAAAATGTCCAGAAGGCAGGCCACCTAGCCTGTCGAAACATTGATTTAATCGGCTAATTATTTACCCTGTTTTTGGCTTGCATTTTCAAAGAACTTTTGACGTTTTTTTCGTATAGTGTAAGGGATATTCTCATTCTCCCATCGCTCTAAATCTACCTGCGATGCTTCAT
>CANNNV010000155.1 GCA_947506155.1 Methylococcaceae bacterium | reverse complement strand
GTTATGCGTACTAATACTACGTGCTTCACTGAAAAATGAAGCTCGGTGCGGAGTGCCACCGAAGGTTTAGCATGGCTATTTTATGCAAACCGTAAAACTAGGCGATTAATGGCGATATGTCTTAAATATTGCTGTTTAATGTTACTCGCATTAATATCTTCACCGTCGCGTACCCGCAAAATCACGTCCACGCCTTTATTGATGGTATTGAAATAATCCTTCAAATTCCTTTTCTTACCTCTATATTCAATGACTTGGTTCTCGCGCAATTGGCTAATAACCCAAGGTGCGCGCATATAAATTAAAGCTATTTACAATCAATTCTGTTGCTTACGCAACAACTCGGCAAACGCTACTGCGGTGATAGGTTGGCTTTTGATATAACCCTGGTACATATCGCAACCTTTTTCCTGCAAAAAGGCCAGTTGTTCTGGTGTTTCCACGCCTTCCGCCAAAACCTTAAAGCCTAGAATATGTCCCATAGCAATGATGGTCGAGGCAATTTTCATGCTATCTTGACTAAAAGGAATATCGTCAATAAAGCTCTTGTCAATTTTTAGTACAGTGAGCGGAAAGTGCTTTAAATAGGCCAATGATGAATACCCTGTACCAAAATCATCAATGGCAATACTAATACCCAAAGCACGGAGAGATTTAAACATCACTATGGCCTTATCATAATTGTCCATCAAGCTGCTTTCGGTTATTTCCAATTCCAGACAGTCAGCTGGAAAGCCGGTTTCATCGAGCACGGACGTCACCAACTCACAGATGTTATTACGACGAAATTGGTGCGGTGAAATGTTGACTGCCAAGATTAATGATGGCAGGCTCATATCTAGCCATTGTTTGCCTTGCCTACAGGTTTCATGTAACACCCAGATACCCATCTCTACAATCAAACCAGTTTCTTCGGCAATGTGGATAAAGTGTATAGGTTGAATCAGTCCATGTATCGGGTCTTGCCAGCGTACCAATGCCTCAGCACCTACTATTTGGCCGCTGTCAATATTCATCTGTGGCTGGTAAAAAACCCGTAGCTCATTGTGCTCAATCGCGTGACGCAAGCGTATTTCCAACTCTAGGCGTTTTTTTGTGGCACGCGTCAGTTCTTCGTTAAAATACGCGAAGCAACCACGTCCAGCATCTTTTGCCTGATACAATGCCTTATCAGCATGATCCAGTAGCACCTCAAGACTGTCACCGTGTTGCGGGTACAAACAAATACCGATGCTGACGCCAATTTGCACGTTGTCGATTTTGGTCAGGCGAAAGGGTTTGAGTAAATCAACAATGATTGCTTTTGCTACCCGTGCCGCGTCTTCTGGAAGCGTAATATTTTCAAGCAATATGACAAATTCATCGCCACCTAAACGCGCGACCATATCAACATCACGCAATCTTTCAGTGATGCGCACCGATACTTGTTGCAGTAATTCATCACCAACCAGATGACCAAAGTTGTCATTAACCGCCTTAAAGTGATCCAGATCAAGCATCAGTAATGCCAACTGTTTTCTATCACGCCGCTCCCGATTGATGCTGTGATTTAATCGTTCTTTCAATAGCCTACGGTTGGGCAACTGGGTCAATGGATCATAAAAAGCCAGTTGTTTGATTTCTTTCTCGGCAAGTTTGCGCTGGGTAATGTTGCGGCAGAACGCAACAAATTGCCACGTATCAGCGATGAACGAGATGTTTATTTCAACATCTATTGCCTTCCCATTCTTATGGCGATGGCGCGTCTCAAAATCATCCCACCCTTGCGCGACAATCTTGTTGATTTTTTCCGTGATCTCGTCCAGCGACATCACGGCCTCAAGCTGGGAAACATGCATACCCTGCAACTCATCCACGCTATAGCCGATCATTTCGGCATAGGCTTTATTAGATTCCAGCAGAAAACCTTGGTTATCAATAAGCAAGAATCCATCATGCGTAGTTTCTATCGCTATCTGGTGCTGTCTCGCCAGAATTTCAGACCGCTTGCGTTGGACAATTTCGCCAATAAGTTGCGCTGAAGCTAACAAGTGTCTTTTAGCCAGCTCAATGATAAATGACGGGCGTGTTTGGTAGGCCCCCGCCTCAACGCGCAACGCATTGGTGTCAACGCCATATTTGTCAGCCAGTTCTTGCAGTCTGGCAGCATCATGTGGGGGATCACCATAGCCAAAATTAATGCTGCCGATTATTTCTTCTCCGGCGCGGATCGGTACGGCATAAAGGCGGATACCATTTTCGCATTCAATATCAGTAGGCTGACCCGTTTCAATAGACTTGAGGGAAGCCTCCTTCCAACATGATTCATGATAGAGCCAACGACCGGAAGATAAAGCCTCACTATTGTCTGGCGTCCCACAAAGTTGGCGTGAAGCCCTGTCCATGAGCTTACACCAGCCTGAGGAGATCACACTTAGCGCATAGTCCCCGTTTTTTTCATAAATAGCAGATGCTGTCCCCAGCATGTAAATAAAATTCATGTCAATATTAGCCAGGGATTCAGCCCCAACAGCGTTCAGGATGACACGACAGGTATTTAATTGAGTCAGGTCGCCATAATCCTGAGCCATCAGTTGTTGCGGCGATATTTTAGAATCACCTAGCATCCACTCAATCTGCTTAAGCAATTTCTCCGATCGGAGCTGTTCAGTGGTATCGCGGATGATGGTCGAAAGGAACTGCGGTTCGCCGGAGCTGTCACGATGGACTAGCAGTGTCTGGGAGATAGTGATCTCATGACCATCTCTGTGCAGCAGGGCGTTATCATTCTGCCAAGAACCCTCTCGAAATAGTGTCGGGATGCCTTCGTCCAATACCTTTCTTGTAGCCCACTCTGGTTGTATATCTCTCATGTTCAAGGCCGACAAGTCTGCATCGTCCGGAAGTCCTATCATCCTGCGTGCCGCACTATTGACATACAGTATCTGGCCGTATACGTCTGACATCCCAATAAAATCTGATGCACTTTCAATGATTCCGAGCAAGCGCTCACGTTCGACGGCACGGGCCTTTAAGGCTTTTGTTTTCGCCTCCGCCATTTTCCGTTTATTGATTTCGGTCATGTCGGTCACCACCATGAAGATGTGGTCCTCCATATCGTCTATGACCTGATTGCTCACCGAAAGATAAACCGACACCTTGACGCTGTTGCTGTCGAAAAAAGACAGTTCCAAGTGGTTTTTTTTTTCACAGCTCCGGCACATCAGCTCCTGGAATCGGATTTGGCTGTCAGGATCAACCCACAGGTAGATTGATGACCCGATCACCTTTTTCAGCGGTGTCCTGACAATTTTGGCAAAGTAGCTGTTGCTGTACAAAACGATACCATCCTGGGCCAAGATCAAGGCACCCTCGTGCATGTTCTCAATCAGCAGTCGGTAAGTAGAATCAGCGCCCTTAAGGGTAAATATCTGCTCCCCACCTTCACCTGAAATTACTAGCGAGTCCACCTCACCACAGCGTATGGCGCGCAGGACATCCTCAGCTTCATCCAATCTGGCACGCAGGTCTTCGTTTTCAGCGACGAGTTCACTAGTAGATTTTTCTGTCATTTCGGCCTTGGGCGCAGGTCAAGACCCACCAGTACCCGTTCTTCATTCGACATATCGCCAATAATACGGCGTAGCGGCATCGGCAATTTCTTGATCAAGGTCGGCGAGACGATGATCTGTTCACCCTGCGCCAGTTGCGGCTGTTGATAAAGATCAATGACTTCCAACTCGTAGCGACCTTGCAGATGTTCTTCGCAGATTTTCTTGATATTGGCGATAGCGTGCACCGATTGTGGCGAAGTCCCAATTACATATAAGCGCAAGGTGTAGTGCTGATCTTGCGAACTTTTCAGCGCTTGCTCAAACGCTGCGGTGGAGTCGTGGCTATTATTTTCGTTCAACTTTCCCCCACTTTCCGACGCTGCAAATCCAGGCCGATCAAAACACGCTCGGTGTTGGACAAATCGCCAATAATTTTGCGCACGGGTTCCGGTAGTTTTCGTACCAGCGTCGGGATCGCCAGAATTTGGTCGCCGCGTACCAGCGTTGGGTTTTCCAGCAGGTCTATCACTTCAATCTGATACTCACCTGCCAGATGTTCTTCGCAGATTTTCTTCAGGTTAACAAAAGCCGTCATACATTTTGGCGTTTGTCCTGCGACGTACAGACGTAAAAGATACTGGTCTGCGGATTGGGTCGGTTTGGCTTGCATCGTGTCATTTGCTCCTGTTAAAACTTCAAGCGATTCAATTACGAATTGTTGGCATCAGCGGTCCGCTTTACGGCTCTGCCCCATTTCCGCCCGTTCCAGCACCAGTTGTAACGCCTGTGCCTGTTCTTGCCCGATGATTTTCATTGCCTCGGCTTCCTGTACATCGAACTCGGCACGCATTGCTTCGATCTGCGCTTCTAATGCTCTGCGCTTGCTTTCCAGCTCAAGCTGTCGGCGTTCAACCTCTTGTTTGCGCGTTAACTTCAAGGCCTGCTCTTGCGCCTCTTGGGCAAGGCGTGCTGAACCCGTCAACACACCACCTGCGCCGACATAGACTTCGCACAATTCCATGCCGTGATCGGTCAACAGACATTCGCGGATCTGGTTTGAGTGCGGCATGCCGCGTGATTTCAAGATGGACAATCCACGGTTGCGCTCGCCGCCGATTTCGATATCGCGCAGCACCAGCCAAGTGTCTATCATGGCCGAAATAGCAACGTCAGTTACCCCTAACGGAGCACCTCCCGCCGTTAAACTGGTGAACAGGCTGGTGATTTGTTTGGTTTTTAAAAAATCCGCCAGCCGCATCAGCATGGATTTGACTGAGGTCTCATTATCTCCGATGATAAATCCATTCAAGGGGTCAACGATCACTACCTCTGGTTTGAAGGTATTGACCGTTTTGTGCATCATGGTCAACTGCATTTCCAGACCGGCAAACGCGGGGCGGGTCGCCTGAAAACGTAGCAAGCCTTTATTAACCCACGGTTCCAGGTCTATCCCAATGGAGCGCATATTGCGAATGATTTGGCTAGGGGATTCCTCAAAGGCAAAATACAGGGCGCGCTCACCGCGACGGCAGGCGGCATCGCAAAAATGCGCGGCGAGGCTGCTCTTGCCGGTGCCCGCTGTGCCGGAAACCAGTACGCTGCTGCCACGATAATAACCTGCGTCGCCCAGCATTGCGTCAAGGCGCGTAATGCCAGTGGAAATTCGGTCGGTGGAGACATCATGCTGCAGGCCGAGCGAGGTGATGGGCAGCACCGAAAAACCGTCTTCGTCAATGAGGAAAGGATACTCATCAGTGCCGTGAGTCGAGCCACGATACTTGACTACACGCAACCGCCGTGAAGAGGTTTGATCGCAGACGCGGTGGTCAAGTACGATCACACAGTCGGAGACGTACTCTTCCAGTCCCTGGCGGGTCAGGGACTCATCTCCACGTTCGCCGGTGATAATGGCGGTTACACCTTTGTCTTTCAGCCAACGGAACAACCGGCGCAATTCGGCTCTCAATATGAGCGGGTTAGGCAGGCCAGCGAACAGTGATTCAATGGTGTCCAGCACCACGCGCTTGGCACCGATAGAATCTATGGCCTGATTTAAACGAATAAATAATCCTTCCAGATCGTATTCACCAGTCTCTTCAATTTCGCTACGCTCAATATAAACAAAGTCCAGCACTATTTTTTTGTCGGCGACCAAACTGTCCAGGTCAAAACCTAATGAGGCGACGTTCTTGGTCAGGTCTTTGATGGTTTCTTCGAAAGCCATAAACACCCCAGGTTCGTTGAACTGGGTGGCGCCACGAACCAAAAACTCCATGGCAAGCAGCGTCTTGCCGCAGCCTGCGCTGCCGCAAATCAGGGTCGGCCGACCTTTAGGCAATCCTCCTCCGGTGATTTCATCAAGCCCCTGAATGCCGGTCGGCGCTTTGGGTAGTAGAATTCTTGCTGCTGATACTGGTTTGGAGTTGGTCATCAATCTTCCCTCTCTGGCTATTGAGTTAAGAGTTATAAGTTTCATAGAAAAGTATTCCTATGATGCTCTAAACGCTTCAACACAGGCTTTAATCTATTATGTAGTACAAATATAAGTATTTGACTACACAATACTGGTAAAATTTAAAATTTAAATTTTAAAAATTCACAAGGCCCTGTGACTATTCTTTATGTCGTCCTTTGTTAGTTTTAATTGGGACGGATTAACTAAAGTTACGATGTCAGATGCCAATTTATCACTGACAACCGTAGTCCATTGATTAAGTATTATTAAAAGGTAATATATCGCCATAAACATCCCTAAATAGCGCCATATTAAAACGACTATATTTACAGGGCAACCGCATATAAATTTCAGGCAAGGAAAACCAGGTTCTCCCTGAATTTATCGTTCAATGCCGCTTCAAAGCGTTTTTTCTTAATACTCATTTTAGACGGCTCCTTTTTTAGCAAATTAAG
>CANNNV010000154.1 GCA_947506155.1 Methylococcaceae bacterium | reverse complement strand
AATCCAATGACGATAAAAAAGCACCAGGGTAAAAGATGTCCAGCAGACCGACTTAATGGCTTTGCCTATCACGAGAATTGGTTGGAAAATCTATTGATTTCCGCTTCGCTCAAGGATTTTCGGCTGCCTCCATAATCCGGTACAATCAGAAAAATGCTCAACGGAAAACTACAGTCAAACGAATATAAATTTGAAGCCACTTATCGCTAATGTAAGCGGATTTCAGTTAAACCCTTTATAATGCCATGCATACAAGGACTACAAGGCATGCGCCCATTCTATGACAAATTTGAATAACACGCTTTTAACACGCTTAGATCTACTTATTACCAACGGCGATCAGCAACTGCTCTGCGGCGGACTTAAAGGCATAGAAAAAGAAAGTCTACGCATAGCCAACGATGGCTTTATTGCCCAAACCCCACATCCTAAAGCCTTAGGCGCCGCATTGACCCATCCGTATATCACCACGGATTACTCTGAAGCACTGATCGAATTGATTACCCCGCCGTTTGCCGATGTCAAAGACTCGCTGGATTATTTGCGCAATATACATCAGTTCGTTTATCAGCATCTGGATAATGAAATATTGCTAGGTGCCAGCATGCCTTGCGGCATAGACGGGGAGCTAAGCATCCCCATCGCGGAGTATGGCCCGTCCAACATAGGTCGAATGAAACATGTGTATCGGCATGGTTTGGCCCATCGCTACGGCAGAACCATGCAGTCTATTGCCGGCATCCATTTTAATTATTCGGTGCCTGAAGCCTTGTGGCCGGTTTTGCAGCAACAGGAACAAAGCCTGTTGAATCTGGAACAATTCAAGGCGGATGCCTATTTTGGCTTAATTCGGAATTTCCAGCGCATGGGCTGGCTGATTCTGTACTTGTTCGGGGCATCGCCGGCGATATGCAAAAACTTTTTTAACAGTCGCCCGTCGTTAATGGCGCAATTTGAAGAATTCGACCAGGGTACGTTGTACCATCCTTACGCGACCTCGTTACGCATGAGCGACATCGGCTACAAAAGCAAAAATCAGGCCAAACTGAACATCGATTACAATTCGATAGAGGGCTATGTCGATAGTTTGAGTGCGGCTATCAATACGCCTTATGCGGATTACGAAAAAATCGGCACGCAGGTTGATGGCGAGTATCGTCAATTGAACGGCAATATTTTACAAATTGAAAACGAGTTTTACAGCACCATCCGCCCCAAGCAAATTACCGAATCAAACGAGAAACCAACCCTGGCGCTGAAACGTCGAGGGGTTCGGTATATAGAAATGCGTTCGCTGGATCTGGATTTGTTTAACCCTATCGGCATCGATGAAGATAAAGCCTATTTCATTGAGGCGCTGCTGCTGACCTGTTTGTTGCAACACAGTCCAAAAACCTCGGATCAGGAGCATCAAATCAACAATGCCAATCAATTGACTGTTGCGCATTTTGGCCGGAAACCGGGGCTGGAACTGGCTAAGGGCGATCAAAAAATACCGTTGCAGGCATGGGCGTCGGATATTCTTACTTCGATGCAGCCAGTATGCGCAATTTTGGATCAGGCGTCTGAGGCCAAACCTTACAGTTCTGCCTTGGCGAAACAGCAGTTGCTGGTCGAAAACCCCGACTTAACTGCCTCGGCACGGATGCTGGCGCAGATGACGCAGTTACGGCAGCCGTTTGCCCGATTTGCATTGAATGCCTCGGACGCGCATGCGCAGTATTTTAAGGCCAATAAACTGGATACGGTCAAGACCCAGCAATTTACCGAAATGGCCGCCGAGTCTCATGTTCAGCAGCAAGAAATCGAAAGCCAAGCGCAAATTCCTTTTGACGACTTCTTGAAACAGTACTTTTCCCAAGCCTAAGCACAGGCTGACTTTGGTCGTTAACATTTTAAAGAACAGATCATGACTGAATTAAACATAGAACAACTACAAACCGACTTGGCGGATAAAAATCCGCGCGTTATCCTGAAAAAAGCGCTGGAGTTATTCGATAATATTGCGATTTCCTTTAGCGGTGCAGAAGATGTGGTGCTGATCGACATGGCGTTGGCGCTTAGAAAAGACATTCAGGTGTTTTCCTTGGATACCGGACGGTTACATGCAGAAACCTATCGCTATCTTGAAAAAGTCAGAAAACATTATCAGATAAATATTGAACTTCTGACGCCGGATCGGAATGTGCTGGATAGCTTTGTTAAAAACAAAGGCCTGTTCAGTTTTTATGAAGACGGACATCAGGAATGTTGCGGTATCCGCAAAGTTGAACCCTTGAAACGCAAACTGGTCCAGGTAGATGCCTGGATTACCGGCCAGCGCAAAGATCAAAGCCAGGATACCCGGCAAGCGGTTCCTGAAGTGCAGATAGACACTGCTTTTTCGACGGCAGAGCATCAGCTGCTTAAGTTTAATCCGTTGCTAAATTGGAGTTCGGCGCAAGTCTGGGATTATATTGAGGCCTATCAAATGCCTTATAACGAATTACACCAGCAAGGGTTTATCAGCATAGGCTGCGAACCCTGTACCCGTGCAGTATTACCCAACCAACATGAAAGAGTCGGTCGCTGGTGGTGGGAGTCAGGAGCGAAAAAAGAATGCGGCTTGCATGCGGAAAATTTGAAAAAATAACTAGCGTAGCAAGGCCTTATGATTGTTGGTACTGAACAACGACCAACTATTCTTATTGTTGACGATATACTGGTCAACATTAAGCTTCTTCGGCAAATGTTAAGTGCTGAATATCGAATTGAAGTAGCCAATAATGGCAAAGCAGCATTGGAACTTGCGCAACGCGTTCAGCCTGATTTGATTTTACTCGATATCATGATGCCAGGAATGGATGGCTTTGAAGTCTGTCGATACCTGAAAACAGATCCGCGTACCGATGAAATCGCAGTGATATTTTTAACAGCGATGAATACCCCTGACCAGGAAATACAAGGTTTGGAACTCGGAGCTGTTGATTATATTACTAAGCCCTTCGTAATTTCTGTTGTTAAGGCTCGCATCCACAATCAGCTCAAGCAGAAAGCTTTGTTAGCGTCGCAGTCCGCTGCACCCTATCACCAGCAAATATCAACATGGCAACATAATAAAACAGAGCGTGTCCATAGCACTCGTCTTGGACTCATGGGAGAAATGGCTTCCGGCATGGCTCATGAAATTAATCAACCGCTGTCTGCGCTGACAACTTACACTCAGGTCAGTTTAAACTTGATACACGCTGTAAATCCTGATTTGATAAAGCTTGCCGAAATAGCCGTAAAAACCCAGCAACAAGCGTTACGAGCCGGGCATATCATGCACCGTATGAAAAGTTTTTGTAAAGCTAAAGCTCAGCACAAGTCACTGGTTAATATGAATATGTTAATTAAAGAATGTGTCAAGCTATGCACTGATAAACTTAAACGAAATGGCATAAAGCTAATAGTTGAATTGGAACATGACTTACCATTTATCCACGTCGATCAAATTCAAATTGAACAGGTTTTGTTGAATTTGATACAAAACAGTATTGAAGCTTTACTTTGCTCACCAGAAAACCAGCAACGCCAAATAATCATCCAAAGTAATTTGATGCTTAGCCATACTATACAAGTGAAAGTAACAGATAATGGCCCCGGTCTTGATGAAGACTTGCAACAAAAAATATTGATGCCTTTTTATACCACCAAAGTAGATGGTATGGGCATGGGCTTATCTATCAGTCGCTCACTGATTGAAGCTCATAATGGCAGCTTGCGGTTCAATAGTGAGGCAGGAAAAGGCGCTGTTTTTTATTTCACGCTGCCAGTGTCTTAAGTTTGTGATAAAAAATTTTATAGTCTTATTGTCGATTTCTCGCGTCAAACTAAAAATGTTAGTGAGTTTATTTTTTTATCCACCGCACCAGTGTCGATAACAACTGAGTCATATTGATTGGTTTGTTGATAAAATCGTTCATGCCGTAAGCTAGGCATTGCTCACGTTCCTCTTTGGTTACGCCAGCGGTCAGGGCAATCACCGGAATATTGGCAAAGCAGAGTGAGCGGCGTATCTCGTGTGTAGCTTCAAGGCCGTCCATGACCGGCATGTGTACATCCATCAATATCGCATCAAAGTGACTACGTTCCAATATCGCCAGTGCTTCCGCCCCATTATTGGCAATTTCCACCTGAATGCCAGCCAATTTCAATAACTCGAGCACGATCTGTTGGTTGAAAAAATTGTCTTCTGCTACTAGAATCCGGGTTCCCGTAAGCATCGGAGAAAAGTTTTTTAAGGCAGTCGCTGTTGCTACAGGATGCTTAACTTTATCAGAACTGGATATAGCTGGAACGCCCAACACCAGTTCAAAGCTAAAACAGCTGCCCAGTCCTAGTGTACTGAGTACTGTAAATTCGCCACCCATCAAATGCACCAGATTATGGCTAAGTGACAAACCAAGACCGGTTCCCCCAAAACGATGGGAAATCGAGTCATTAGCCTGACTAAAAGGTTGAAATAGTTTTTCCTGATCTTGAACTGATAACCCGATGCCGCTATCTTTAACGCTAAATAACAGCTTAGCTTTCGAGGAGTCGCTGTTTAACAGGCTAATATCAAGACTGACAACACCACTGTCGGTAAATTTGATCGCATTACTTAGCAGATTAATCAATACTTGTTTTAGCCTAAGGTCATCGCCGATTAACTTGCGCGGCACTTGCGCCGAAATTTTTATGTTGAAAACTAGGCCTTTATTCTGGGTGGTCTCAGTAAACAAGGCATAGAGCGTATCCCGAAGTTCATCAAGATCAAATAAAACCGGATTAAGGCTAATACCATTAGCTTCCAGTTTGGATAAATCCAGAATGTCATTCAGTATGCTCAATAGATTTGTCGATGCACTGTTAATTTTGCTCAGATAATCCCGTATGTCAGTAGGCATCTCTTTGAGTAAGGCCAACTCCGAAAAGCCGATAATACCGTTCATCGGTGTGCGTATTTCATGTGACATATTAGCGAGGAATTGTGTTTTTGATTTAGCCAATGCTTCAGCTTTTTCTTTAGCAAGCAAGATGATGGCCTCGTTTTGTTTGTGGTCAGTAATCTCTTCCTTAAGCGCTAGATAATGAACGATAACACCTAGAATCGGTACCTTCTTATTTTTTTTCTTTGACGCCCAAGCTGGGATCGGTTCAAAATCACTGATAACCAAATCATAACCGCTTAAATCCAGAGACTTAATATCTTTTATAAACCTAATAGGCTGGGTATCACGGGCAGTTTTCAGGTAATTGACGGCTCCCTTTTCGGTATTAAAAGCCAGACCAGTACGTAACTGAAAACCATTAAACAGATTTATATCAAAATACTCGTCCTCAGAATGTTCGGTAAATTGAAACGTAATGACGTCACAGCCGGTGGCATAAAGTTCTTTCGCCATGACCTTGGCGTTGGTAATGTGACCGTTACCTTGTGTTCCATAAAATGTTTTCATAGTACGAGTTTTCATAGTACGATTTGTCCCAAACTTAAAAAGCACCAATAACTAAGATCATCAAGAATAAAACTCTAATGTGACAACAATACCTTCGCCAAACGACAAAGGTAATTCTTTCTTACAGTGGAGCAAAAAAAGATGATTATTTTTTTTGCGTGAAATTTATATGCGCTTGCCCTGGAAGAAGTTAGTTCTGGTTCTTTTAACGACCAGAATTAAGATATAATACTGGTGAAAAGTAAGTTTTAATAACCGTCCGAGAAAAAAGGAAACATTATGCAAAAACTAATAACTGTATGCCTTATCATCATGCTGATGGTTTTTATAGGCATAAATTCTGTCGCAAACGCACGAACAGGTGACACTTCACAGCGTTCCAATTCTAGTACTTCGAAATATCGTACCACTAGCCGCAACTCTTCATCGAAGCCGAAAAATATCAGTGCGACAGATTCAATATTTGCTAATATTGCCAAAACCAATGAGGCTAAAAAAGCTTGGCAAGATCGTAACAAAAAAACAGATACTCCTGTATTAGCCAATATCCCTGCTCCTGACGACAAACGACAAGAACAGCAGCTAAACGCTATACAAAAACAAATTGCCGATGCCAACCGTCAGCAACAAATTATAGCGGCCGCACAAACGGCCATACAGATCGCGACTACTAAACGCTCCGCTGTCACAGATGCCCCTCTCATGCTGATGCCACCTGTATCAAACACTGCTGTTATCCCATCCACACCTACCAACAGCGGTGGTACCTCGTGGTTTATGATGTTTTTAGTAATCGGTGGCATTGTGTTGGTGATTTTTTGGTTAAAAACCCGTAACAGCTCCAACACAATTTACAAAATTTAGGACGTATAGGTCAATCACCCCGCCCTGAAGGACGGAGCTTGTAAAAGCTCAGGGCAACCGCATATAAATTTCAGGCAAGGAAAACCAGGTTCTCCCTGAATTTATCGTTCAATGCCGCTTCAAAGCGTTTTTTCTTAATACTCATTTTAGACGGCTCCTTTTTTAGCAAATTAAGACCAAGTTGACGAAAAATATT
>CANNNV010000153.1 GCA_947506155.1 Methylococcaceae bacterium | reverse complement strand
AGCCGTTATTAGTCGCAGCCCATGAAGGCATTGTTACGCATTGCAGCCAATATGCGCTTTGTGTGCATGATTGGTCGCGATTAAACTATCGAAAACATGACAGTAAGCTGGATAAATACCAGATTACTCACGAAACCGATGTGGGGTACGATTTACAAAGCAGCATTATTCTCAGTGATCAAACCGGACAGCCCATTGCGCCGGTTGCACAAAGACTGGTCACGGCGAATGGTAGTTACGCAACCTATCAGGAAGAGACATTTTCCGAAACGATTAACAACCATTTGGATGAAGTGACGCACTGTATTAGCAAGCTGGAGCAGCAAAATTTTGCCAAGCCGCTGGTACATATAATTGATCGAGAGGCCGACTCCGTTAGGCATATTCGTCAATGGGAGGCTAACAACTGCTTGTGGTTAACTCGCTCTAAAAAAACGCCCTCGGTTGAGTACCAGTGTCAGTCAATGCCCTGTGCTCAACTCGCTGAAGCCTTGCATTTTGAGCAAGTACGGCTCGTTGATTATCATGGCAAACCGCAATGGCAGTGGGTTGCAGAGACACCGATACGATTAACTCGGGATGCAAAACCGAGCCAGAAGAAACAGAAAAAACCATCGGTTCCCGGTGGACCTATCGATGCACGACTGGTCGTGAGTCGTATTTTATCGGATGAAGGCGAAATACTGGCCGAATGGTTGCTGATGACCAATGTTATGACGGTAGACGCCAGTGAGATTGCGCTCTGGTATTATTGGCGCTGGCAAATTGAATGTTTTTTTAAATTACTGAAAAAAGCCGGACATGATTTGGAATCCTGGCAGCAGGAAACTGGCCTAGCCATTGCCAAACGTTTACTCGTTGTCAGTATGGCTTGCGTAGTGGTCTGGGAAATAGCAGCTGCGAAAGGTGAAAAAGCTGAAGCCTTGCGGTCATTTTTAATCAAATTAAGCGGCAGGCAAATGAAATGGGGCAAGGCGTTTACTAATCCTGCGTTATTGGCTGGCTTATGGGTATTTCTTTCCATGCAAGAAGTGCTGGATTGCTATTCCCCTAAGGAGCTTGGCACTTTGCAAGAAACAGCGCAGAGTTTTCTCTTATAAGTTGTGTAGATACCTATGCCCTTTCGGTGAAGTCCGGATACCCATCCTTTCCATACCATGCACCGGCACAGACTACATCTGCGAATTTGCCGGTTCCACCCGGACAAATCTTGCAACGGAACTGTAGGTGATTACTTAGCTCTTCACCCCATGCGTTGCGAACGACTGAATCGATCAATTGAGTCCCCTTTAATGTCATTGAGGGCATTACCCTGATTTCGGCTCCCATCATGGTGTCGTGGACATAGGCAAAGATGCTAAGCAAAAATGTGCTGCCGCACTAAAAACATCCTGAACCTTAATCTGAATGCCCGGATACTCTAAGAGAAGAATTGCAGCGCTAAACACCCCAGCACTAGCCATGACTCCTGATGTGCTAAACCCCGAAGGGAGTCCCTTAAACGTTAAGCTAAAGAAGTAAATGGCAGACAAAGTCAATATAGTCACTTGCATTGATAACAGCATCCCCCTCAATTCATATTGCTTAATCAGCCAAGGCGCAGTCGAAAGCAAAACAGCAAGTGCAATAATTTGGGCCCAAATACGGACGCTTTGGGAGCCATTTGCTGTCAGCAGTACGCCTTGGGAAGCAGCAACATAACGCAGAAAGAGCAGTAGACCAATGTACGGCCAGAGCGAAGTAAGCCCAGCGTATTTTTCTTGATAGATCAACTTGGTAATCCACTCCCCGCCAAACGAAAAAAACGCCCAGCCTGCAGTTCCTACCCAGAGCATTTGGGTGTTAAGCTTCTTCGATAATCGATCAATTTCTGCGGGCTTTCCTGAGCAACCTGCTATCGCGGGCAAATATACATTCCCTAAAATGGGCGCGAACGTGTTTGCCCCCTGTAAAAAGCGCATCCCTGCCTGGTACACACCAACACCAACGGCCCCCAAAAAGTGATTAACGATCAGTATGTCAACTTGGGAAAAAAAGTTGGTAAACCCTGTGTCCGCCGCGTATGGAAAGCCGCTTTTCAATGTGGCGATGACCGTTCTCCAAGACTGCTTCCCGAACTCGAACCCCCCAATAATGCGTCGATACGCCATCCACGAAAGAGCGAGATTCAGCATCCGCGAGACAACAAACCCCTGGGCCAGGGTTATCAAGTCGGCTCCCAGGAATGCCAAGCCCATCAATACACCGAAATGGAACATGGAACAGACTGTCGCGATTTTTGTTTCCACATGAAATCGACCAATACCCCGAAAGGCGACATTTAGAAAAATAGCGAAAGACTCCAATATGCATGACAAAAACAAGAACCCAAAGATCTGTTGATCCTCAATGGTTTTAGGGGAAATTGCGAACCAGACCAGCACGCAACCTACAACCGCTAAAGCCAACAGGATTTTGGCCAGAAACACACGCCCCATGATCATACATACCTGCTCAGGTGTTTTCCCAATATCCCTAAGTAACTGCTGGGAAAAACCGTATTCAATAACTAAAACCGCTATGGAGGCCACGGTAAAGCCATACATGAGCCGACCAAAACCCTCCGGCCCCAGCAATCGTGCAAGGAATATAAAAAGAACCACACCGGCCAGCAGTCTGACGAACGTGGAAATAGTCATAAAAAGAGTATTTTTAAACATAGTCTGTACTTGCCAACGCGGATTTCCGATTAAAAAGCTTATGTAAAAACAAGGCTACCAAGGTCGTGTGTAAACGGTACTTGCCGGGTATCAAAACAAAATATCGGTCTAAACAAGAATTTGCGAATCAACTTCTGACAACGAACTTAGACAGAAACCTAACCCAAAGGCTTGATCAACAATGATATAAGCCACTAAAAACAATGTAAAAAGATAAAAGTACGCCCGAATTACAGGACACCCAAATATCTATGAGATCAAAATATTAATCGATTGATCGGCCTTGATGTTCAAGATAAGCCATCACCCGCTGTTAAGCGTTTTATCCATGCTAGCCATTAATCTTTCAACTAGTATTTTGACATGAGGTTCTTTAAATATATCAAGATGCTCCCCGGAAATCGGATGAACTTCTAACCTATCGCCCAGAAGTTTTTCCCATGCGTACTCGGGAGAAGTAAAACTAAAAAGCATTGATTCCCGCGCGAATGCTTGAAATAAAGTGACACAACCGTTATAAATTTTTGGTTGATACCTATCCCGACAAGCCAAGTCAGGCCCTAATGTATAAGTCTGCGGCCAAAAATCCGTGTTGTACTCCTTTGGCGTGAGTAGATTATTAATTTTATTTTTAACCAATGCCAAGAGTTGACTTGGGCTTCGACTAAAAAAATTATGGATAATCCGATGTAAAGGCTGCAACCGTCTTTCATCTGCCAAGTATGTATCCAACAACGCAACTAGGTTCACTTGATGACCATTTGCAAGCAATTGGTTGGCCATTTCATAAGCAATCACGCCACCGAAGGAATATCCCATCAAATAATAAGGACCCTGCGACTGCACCTGTTGCATCTCCTTAATATAATGACTAGCCAAATCTTCCAATAGGGGAAGACTGATAGGACGATTACTAATCTCTCCTGCCATGCCATACCGTAAAAAATAGAGCGGCTGATCATTTCCCATATGTTGGAACAAGTCTATAAGTGTTATCGTGTGAATCGCAAATAAGGGCGGTCGTGAACCATGCGTCTGAAGTGGAACAAGAGAATACATTGAAGGTTGCTGGTTGCCAGACTCTATTATTGTTCCCAATTTTTCAACTGTTGGAAATTGGTAAATTACACCTAAAGGTAAGTCGGTATTGAACCGTTCATTAACTTTAGAAACCGCCATAACCGCTAATAAGGAATTGCCGCCCAACTCAAAGAAATTATCGTGAACGCCGACACGATCAATCTTCAATACATTGCCCCATATATCTGCCAGCAGATTTTCAGCCTGACTGCATGGCGCAACAAAATCAGCATCAGGAACCTGTCGGCCCTGATCTGGCTTCGGCAGGGCATTTCGATCCAGTTTGCCATTAGGGGTGATTGGCAATGCATCAATGAATATAAATACCGAAGGCACCATGAACTCCGGCATTTTTTTCTTAAGGAAGTCCCGTAACTTAGAGACGCTAGGCATGAAATCTTCTTCTGTCACCAAATAAGCCGCCAAGCGCTTGTCCCCAGGAGCAGGTTCGTACACACCCACTGCCGCTTCGCGTAGATGCGGATGTTGGCGTAATGCCGCTTCGATCTCGCCTATCTCGATGCGAAAGCCACGGATCTTAATTTGGAAGTCGTTGCGACCTAAGTATTCGACACTGCCATCAAATAGCCAACGGGCCAAGTCGCCGGTCTTGTACATCCGTGCATCCGATGTCATCCTGAACGGATCGGCCACAAACCGCTCCGCTGTCAGTTCCGGTCGATTGAGATAGCCTCTGGTAACGCCCGCCCCGCCGATATAAATCTCACCCGACACCCCCTGCGGCACGGGTTGCAATTGAGCATCGAGAATATAAATTTGGGTGTTGTCTATAGGACGACCAATGGCTTCGTAAGGATATAATTCACCCCAGCTAGTGCCTATCAACTGACAAGTAGACCAAACGGTCGTTTCCGTTGGCCCATACAAATTCCACAATTCGCCAACAGACTCAATTAATTGCATTGAAAGATCCGTAGCTAATGCTTCACCTCCACAGAGCGCTTTAAGTCCGCTTGATCCTTGCCAGCCGCCATTTAACAATAATCGCCATGTCGCAGGCGTCGCTTGTAATAGAGTAATCCCGGACTGCGCTATGATTTCTTGTAAAAATACCGGATCAGCGGCGTTAACTCGGCTGACAAGAACTATTTTTGCACCATTAATCAGCGGAAGAAACATCTCCAGCCCAGCAATATCAAACGATACCGTGGTGACTGCTAATAGCGAGTCTGACCTGGTAATTCCGGGGGTTTTAGTCATGGAGCTTAAAAAATTCACTACATTTATATGCTCGACCATCACCCCTTTGGGTTTTCCTGTGGAGCCGGAGGTGTAGATTACGTAAGCCAAATTGTTGGGGGTAAGCGCCTCTCCGTGGCGATCCAGATTGGTATCCGGCTGACTCGCCCACGGGAAACGCTCGGCTTCCAGATCGATAACCGTCAAGGCTTTCGCCTTGCCTGCAAACAGGCTTTCGAGTCGGCCTTGCGTCAGCAATGCAAGCGGAGCGCTGTCTTCGAGCATGAATGCCAAGCGTTCTTGAGGATAGCTGGGATCAAGCGGCACATAAGCACCTCCCGCCTTAAGAATAGCGAGAAGTCCGACCACCATATCCAGGGATCGTTCAAGACAGATTGCTATCAGTACCTCCGGACCTACTCCCAAGCTACGCAAGTAATGAGCGAGTTGGTTGGCTTGGGCGTTCAATTGAGTATAGGTGAGTCGCTGGTCTTCATAGACGACTGCCACAGCCTGTGGCGTTTTTGCTACCTGTGCCTCAAATAACTCGTGGATACATTTATCTTGGGGAAATGGAACTGCCGTGTCATTCCACTCCACCAACAGTTGATGACGCTCGAACTCAGTCAGCAAAGGCAACTCGGACAAATGCGTCTCTGGTTGAGCAATGACGCCTTCAAGCAAGGTCTGAAAATGACCGATTAATCGAGTAATAGTTGGCGCCTCAAACAAGTCTGTTGCATATTCCACTCTGCCAATCAATCCATCCTGGGTTTGCAATAACTCAAGAGTAAGGTCTAATTTGGTGGTTTCATTCAACGATAATTGCTTATCAGCAATGTCATGAAGCACGAACATAACCTGAAATAACGAATTGCGACTAGGGTCGCTTTGCAAATTGAGCGCTTCAACCAGTTTTTCAAACGGAATATCCTGATGATCATAAGCTTCAAGTGTGACGTCTCGCACCTGCGCTAGTAACTCACAAAAACTTGGATTGCCAAAAAGATTCGAACGCAACACCAGTGTGTCGCCAAAAAAGCTTTTGGCCCCTAAATCGCCCTGGCTTGCACCTATCACTACATCGTCCTGAGCACAGTAACGGTGTAACAAAACTTGAAAAGCAGCCACTAACGTCATAAATAAAGTCACGTTTTCGCATTGACCCAGGGCGTTTAGTCCCGCAGTTAAATCAGGCGACACATTAAATTGCCGAGTACCGCTAAGAAATGACTCTACCGCAGGGCGAGGCCTGTCGGTGGGCAAGTTCAGTGGCGGAACATCCGCCAGTTGCACTTTCCAGTAATCCAGTTGCCGATCCATTGCCTCAGTCATCTTCTGCTCTCTAGCACAGCGTATTCAGGAAATTGCTCAGCTATCGGCCCTGGTAATTTAATAAATGCGTTAGATAAGTTCATAAGCCATATCCTTGTTTTTTATCTGTGTACTTACGGTTCGCTGATTTTATAAGCCAGTTCAGAAGATTGGTTCTGTTTGTTGAGAAAACCAACGCAGAAATACCAATTTTCAATTTCAAATATCATTTTTTTAGATGTAAAGCCTAAAATTTCAGGCATAAAATCATCGCTGGGTT
>CANNNV010000152.1 GCA_947506155.1 Methylococcaceae bacterium | reverse complement strand
GGTAAGTTGCGGTGTTTTGCCATGAATTTGATACGCTGGTCAAAGACTGGAACACAAAATTTTCAAGCAACGATAGAAAAATTTACGGATTCTCCAGAAGACTTGGTTTCTATGCTTGAGCAAGTTAATTTTTTATGAGAAAGCTGTGGCAGTAGCTTGATTGGGTTTTTCAACAAATTGTGCGACCTGATGCGCATGATCCCCTAGTCGCTGGCCGAGACGAATATAACCATAGCCGGTTTCCGGCGCTGTAGGCTGAATGCCAAAAGTAACCAGCTTGTCTGTTTTGGCTAATTCAACGCCTTGGCAAATGGCTTGCCGAAATGCATGCTCATCTTGAATCACATGGTCGGCCGGCATGACTACCATCACTGCATCAGGAGCATCCAACTGTGCTGCTAGCGCGGCGAGTGTAAGCGCCGGCGCTGTGTTACGACCACAGGGTTCCAGTATCAGAGGAAAATACTGGATACCGATTTGTCGCATTTGCTCCGCCAGTAGAAAACGATACTTTTCATTGCCGACCAAGATAGGCGTCGATACCGTTTCGCCATCCATTAAGTCCAGGCCTCTAAGTCGCAAGGCCGTGACCTGTAACAATGAATACTCCCCGAACAACGTCAGCAGTTGCTTGGGGTATTGTTCGCGTGACAACGGCCAAAGACCCGTACCGGAGCTTCCTGCCAGAATAACTGGGATAACTTTCATCTGTGTTCTCCATAATGTGTCGTTAGGTCATAAATAAGCATGACCTAACGGATGATAAGCAAACGCGAACAAAGTCATCGGCACGCGGGTGATGATAAGGCGATTTGCTGCGAAACCTATACTTGTACGCGCTCGGCCAACCCGGACAAGACGGCGGTAAGTCCCCTCCATTAACGATTTTTTTTGTGAATTACCGCCCGCCTGAAAAAACCTTATAACTGAGCATTGGCAAAAATGGCACTGTATATCAAACTTATCAACAACCGCCGCCGACCGTCATAATGACATCCGCCGAGCTATCGCTTCGCGGTAAACATCGACTGTGGCGCGGGCGATATTCTCCCAACCGAGAGCGCCATGGGATCCTGCCGCCCGGACATTTCCGGCCAACATGGCATATCGGTCAGGATCCAAGAGCAGCGACTCAATCGCGTTTGCCAGCGCGATCGAGTCACGGGGCGGCACCAGTAATCCGGTATAGCCATCCAGCACCATTTCCGAAATAGCACCGACCCGTGTGGCCACCACTGGTCGACCAAAGCCGATGGACATCGCTGCTACGCCACTCTGGGTAGCATCGATGTAAGGCATGACCACCAGTTGAGCGCGCGTAAATAAGACATGAACTTTTGCCCGTGATACATATTCGTCATACAGTTCAAAACAATCATTTGACTCGATAGCCGCCCGGTTGGGCGCGAGATCATCACCACGCCCAGCGACCACGCCTTTGACACAGAGTCCTTTCGCGCGCAGGTGCAAAACCGCATCGACGAAATAGCGTAGCCCCTTATACGTATTGATTCGACCGAAAAAGAGCAGGGTTCCAGACTCTGAAATATCCTGTTCCGGTATTTGCACCGGGCCTAACGGCCCATGCGGAATGTTTGCCACCCTCCCGACAAGCCACGGTGCTATAGCAACCAATTGTTCGCACAATAGTTTCCCGTGCGTGATCGCAGCATCACAGAGCTTACGCAAAATCCAGAGGTAAACTCTGTGTCGGCTGTATTTGTGCCGTTGTAAATCCTCGCCCGAATGCCTTTCCGGATCGTGCACGGTCAGGACAAAAGGGAAAAGTCGCCGTAAATAAAGAAAAGCTGCAATCTCATAATCCTTCGAATTCTCTTGTTGATGAACTATTTCCGGCTTGAAGCGCCTTACTTCTCTGATCAATCGAAGTGTATTCTGCACATAAAGTATCGGCGACCTGTTATGAGGTAACACCACAATTGTCAATTGCGGGATCGAACGATAGCGCTCAAACTCATCTTCAAGTTCAGGAGCGACATTCGGTTCACTCAGTATGAGCTGGATCTCGTGGTCTTTGGCCAACGTTTCTGCGAGGCGGCAGGCGTACTCGGCAAAATGCATTGCGATTAGGGTAATCCGCATATTAAATTACTCCGCTTATCGTTAGGGTTCAAAAAAACTTGGGTTTACATACGCCTGCGGGCCATGACTCGGGATCACGGATTACCATGCAAATGGCGGTAAATTCGGTGCGTCGCCCTCTGAGAAGAGCCTTAACCCCTTGCCATATCATCCTCAAATAGACAATCGGAAGCTGTACCGGATAATGCCGCCGCATGAAATGGACACCACTTCGAAACAGGAAATGAAGGGATAGCAGCGACTCGCGTCCAGTGGACTGTTCCATCTTATGATAAACAATGCTTTCTGGTGCATAGGCTAGTTGATAGCGCGGATACCCACGTCGTGCCCAATCGATTTCTTCGCAATAAAGAAAGTAGCTCTCTTCCATCAGACCCACTTCCCTCAAAAACGAACTCGTCACCAGCATAGAAGCGCCGATCACGTAAGTTGTTTCGCGTTCTATTTCTGCTACGGATTGCGCATCGAGAGACCGCCTTCTGGAGTTTCCGCCAATCATCTTGGCAGTACCGAGCCACCGGTTAAAGCGAGCGCCGCCATAAGCCTGCACAATATCCGGATTATTGTAAAAAAGGAGCGTTGATCCTACGATTCCCGCCAATGGCACGGCTTGACTGCGCTGCACCAGCGCCGACAGTGCACTTATCTCGACCACCGTATCATTGTTCAATAGCCATGCGTAACCGAAACCGGGGCGATTCAGTGCATAGCGCAAACCGATGTTATTTCCGCCTGCATAGCCCAAATTTTCTTCGCTGTGAATGAGCACCAAAGGCGCGTCTTCATCGGTGTAGCCGCCCGCCTCAGCCTCATCGCGCTGATATTCAATCCAGCGTACAGGTTTCGGAATGCCAGGCATTGTTAAGCCAGACAGCAGATTAGTGTCGCTCACCTCCGTCCCTCTCTGACCGGCTGCCCATTCCTTGATGCGCTCAACCGAACCATCGCCCGAAGCATTATCAACGACAATGACACGAAAATCAGGATAATCGAGGCGAAACACACTTTCGAGACACTCGATGGTGTCACGCCAACCTTTCCAGTTCACAAGAATAATCGTAACCTTCATAGCATTTTCTCCTCAACCAAGCCTGATTGGTATTCCAGTGCCGCAATGAGTCCGGTCATTAGGGCAAAAAAAGACACCCCAGACGTTACCAGCCATTCCGGCTGGGTAATACCCGTCATTACCGGTACAAAAAAACCCGCCAGACAAGACATCAACAATGCCCTATTTTTCACATCCAGCGTCTCAACAAGCAGCATTCGCCGACTTCTTCTGAAGATGACCACCATCAGCCATGCTGCTGTAAATGGGCCAAGAAGCCCTAGCTTCAGCCACAGCCCAATATAGGAATTGTGGATGTAACGCACTTGATCCCAGCCGTCGTAAAGATCAATCCGTGGTTTGTAAGGCGTGCCAAAACCAATACCGAAAATGGGACTGGATAGGATTTTATTGACTGCAAAATCGTTTTCTTCAAGTCGACTCCCAAGTGAAGAATTTTTGCCGCCTTCTGAGAAAGTGCTGGCGAACCGGTCTACCGCTGCGTAAATGAAACTTGGCTTAAATATGGATAGCCCGGCAACTGCCAAAAACAACCCCAGCAGCATAATCAGCGTTACGCGTTGTACAGCCTTGATTCGCCCAAGACGCCACGCAACCCAGAATAACCCAGCCAGACTAATGATCCATATTCCCCGTCCGAAGCTTACGATAATGCCTGCCGTCAGAACAGCAACCACCGGCATGACAATGAAGGCGGAGAGGGATCGAGTCAACATACGCGCTATTAGGTAATACAAAGGAAAAATAATCAGATAGATTGCCCCCCCGGCAGTACTTCGAGTCACATCACTATATTGCACGCCCATTGTTTCTAAATTCTCTACACGGGAATCTTCTAGGAGTTTCACATGGAAAACAAACTGTAAAACAACGATCACCGCCAAGGTAAAACCGATCACAACCAGTCCCCAGGCAATACGATGAAGGTCACTTGATCGAGTAACAAAATAAAGCGGTAGAAAACAAATCAACCAGTACATTAACTCTCTTGCTTCATTCAATACCTCCTTCACTGATGTGCCGTAAAATAGATAACCAACCACCAAACCGAAGGGAATAGCTAATATGAAAAGCATGACAGGGATGAGGTAAGATTTGCTGGCCTTCAAGATATTATTAGGAGCCCGTGTAGCTTTTTGGAGCACAATACCTAAGAGAATAATCAAAGCCATGTCGGATGGGAGAATTTTTCCGGGGCCAATGAGGATTTCCGGGAGCATCCACGAAGGAACCATGCCTGAAACTAAAACCACCAGTCCGAGTAAACCAATAAAAGGCCAGGCAAGGGTAGCCGTAAACAACGCAGGCAACGCAAAAAGGCTAAAGACCAGCCACCATGGCAGAAGAGCTAAAGCCAATCCCACAAAAAAACAAACGCTCCCCAAAAAACTAACTAACATAACCTTACTTGATAAGGTCGGGTGGGAATGGAAGAGGTTCTGTTGTCTGGAATTAGCTGGATTTGAAACGCTTGATTTCATGAGTATTCTCCATGCGGCACGGCATCCAACGTGCCGACAAAATTTTGGATATGACCTAATATAGATATAGCCCCCCTCTTTCTGCACATGTTAATCAGCCCCCTTAGAATTGAGACTACCACCGCCTTTTTAACCAAATCACAATGGCAGCTACGCTTCGCACGACATCTAACAGCCCTTATATGCAGGATTATGCAGGGGTTATTGATGTCTCTGGCACACAAACCGAAGCCGGTACACAGATCATCGGCAACCACTGGCTCTATATTGTCAAGCATGAATACCCTCCAAACAAGTGACGAGAAAGTCTTCGTAGGATTGCAATTTTTGCTGGGCTAAAATATTGCCGCCAATGACCTGACTGCGCAATTGATCCCTATTTTCGTAGCCTCCGATCACCATAGCAACGGCAGCATCAGTATTCAGAGACTTGCAATCAGCTACCCACTCATACCCGAGAGTGGAAAATAAGCCTGCAAATTTTCGGCTGTATGCAATGGGCGTCACTGGCACTCCTGAGGAAAACGCGGCTATACAGGCATGCATGCGGGCTCCAGCAAAATAGTCCATTGCAGCAATGTAGCTCTTAGCGGCGCTGGGTGTCTGAAACTTCTCTGCCACGATTACATTGGGATAACGGTTTGCCAACTCAAGCAACACAGAGTAGTCGTCTTCAATGTCAGCCCGTTCGCTAAGCACATGACCGACGAGATGCAGCTCGCAATCGTTACGGGAAGTGAAGTATTCGAGAAGTAGCTCTGTCATATGGCGGTAATCGACCGTCAATCCGAACTGATTGTCTTCAGAGTAACCACCCGCATAAAGCAGCCCGGAGACATTAAGTCCAACACGCACTTTTTCAGTTGCCGGGAAAGCCAAAGGTGTATAGGGCAGGCGAAACGCAACATCGGTAGCCTCATACGCATTTTCATTTACACCGAGCTGAGCTAAATACCCTTTAGAAAGCACATCGCGAACATAAACGCGCTGGGCACGCTTCATCAACCAACCGGCAACAATAGCTGTCCAGCTTCGCTCAAAAGGGCCTATGGTCTGTGGACTAAGAATAAGCGGCTTACCGAGCGCAAGGACAAGTGCTTTGGTTCCGGCTTGATAATAAAAGCGTTCGAGTCCGTAAATATCAGTAAAGCTGTCTCCTTCCCCGATATCGAAAATGAGGTCACAAGACTTTACCTGCTTGATATAACGCGACCGTCCAAGGAGTATACGTTTAATAGATAATCGATCACCAATGGTGACATCAGGCGTCATATTTAACCCGATACGACTGCCGGATGTTCCGAATACGATGAAACGTACGTTAACATCAGCACGTAATGCAGCGCTATGGATAATGGCTATCTGCGATTCCGTCAAGGCCCCCACTCCGAGATTGTCGGATGACAGCGAGTGCCATAGCAGGCCGATTGTAACTTGTTTATTTGAGGAAGCGTTGCTGCCATTCATTGTATTTCTCCATTGGCCCGACGAAACGTACCCAAAGCATTGCGTATCCAAGTTATCGGATTTGTCATTAACGAAGCCCGTGGCAACCCAAGATGTCGATAGCGAGGTACTTGACCACGCCTAAGCCAAGTCGCCAAAATCCGCCCAAGAACCTGTTTTTTTCGCAGAGCCTGATAAGGTTGCATCAATGCAATATCGCTCACCGGCAAGGTTTCTGCATGAATCGCCTCTAAGGCAGAAGCCGCTTGGATTAACGCCTCGCCTCGCGAAGTTCGGGTAATCACCAAGCTTAGCCCCGCCCTTTCGGCATAGGTATCTACACAACTTAATAGCCCAAAAAATAGTAACATAGGCCATGAATATAAAAAAACATTGCAGGACATCGACCCACGCTTGGCGAAACGCTACCAACAGTTAATCTCTGAGCATTTGAATTCCACCGATACCTTGAGTG
>CANNNV010000151.1 GCA_947506155.1 Methylococcaceae bacterium | reverse complement strand
GTTTTGGTGGGATAAACCATCACAGTGTGAGTCCGCTAAACGTTCTGCAGTTACGCATTTTGGCATTACTGGGTTCCTCTTCTGCAATTTATCAAGGGCTGGCGGTTAAATCTGGGGAAGTAGGCAGAAAAATCGGCGAACCGTGAGTAATAAAAAAACCAGTTGTTTGATCGGCAAGGCCTTGGCGGATTTTGGCGTTGGAAATGATGCTACATTACCGCCAAGTCTGGCTAAGCAAGCGGTCTTTAGCGGGCAGATATGACAAGCTGGTTTACTGCGAGTACAAAGGGTTGCGCCCAAATCCATGATGGCCTGGGTGTAATCTGCGACCCGGGCTATCGGAGTCAGTTGACGGCTGAGTGCCCACAACTCCTTGTTGACGGCGCTGTTGCTGGGGTGGCCGGCAATGGCTTTAAATCGGGTTAGCACTCGTTTAACATTGCCATCTAGTATCGGCTGACTTTTATTAAAGGCGATGCTCAATATAGCTCCAGCGGTTGACAGGCCTATGCCGGGTAATTCCAGCAGTTCATCCAGCGTATCCGGAAAAGATTCCCGTTCGGCAATCATCTGTGCTGTTTTGTGCAAATTTCGGGCGCGCGCATAGTAGCCTAGACCCGACCAAAGATGTAATACCTCATCAACAGGCGCGTTCGCTAAACTGGTCATGTCGGGAAACTTTTCAATAAAAGTATTGAAATAGGGAGTAGCGGTGGCGACCTGGGTTTGCTGCAACATAATCTCTGAAAGCCAGACGCGGTAAGGCTTTTCATCCTTGGTAGCCGTAAAGTTTTGTTGCCAGGGCAGGTCTTTACGGCCATATTGATCAAACCAGGCAAGAATGTTCTGTTGGAAAGTGAGTGGTGTCATGGCTAGAATAAGGGAAGCCTTTGTTTTTAGGGTAAGAGTAGTTGATAGTTTTTAGTGTCGACTTTTTTAATTCTTTCAAAAAACAAGCGAAACATGTTCAACTGAAAAGTGCAGCGTGCTTTAAATTTAGTGCGTGTTTTCTAACTTCTGCCTTTCATTCCATGGCGCAACTTTAAACAATAACAACATGCCGGGAATCGCAAGGACAAAGCAAAACAGAAAAAAGCAGGTCCAGCCTAGCCATTCAACCAAATATCCCGTTGCTGCATTAGCAAAAGTACGCGGTACTGCGGCCAGACTAGTGAATAAAGCAAATTGAGTGGCTGCATAAAGCGGATGTGTGGCGTGAGCGATAAAGGCGATAAAGGCAGCCGTACCCAATCCCACGCCTAAAGCTTCAATACCAATCACAATAGCTAACCAGGGCAGACTGTGACCTACTGTCGCAAGCCAGGCAAAGCCCAAAATGGCGACCATCTGTACCAGTCCAAAAATCCACAAAGCGCGGCTGATACCCAGTTTAATCATCCACAGTCCACCTAGCAAACCGCCGATGACGCTAGGCCACAAGCCTGCATTTTTAGCCACCAGTCCAATTTCTGTTTTACTAAAGCCCATATCAAGATAGAACGGAGTCGCGAGTGCGGTCGTCATGCTATCACCTAGCTTGTAAAAAAAAACAAAAGCGAGTATCGCCCCCGCAGATTTCAACCCGTTTCGACCGATAAACTCCTGGCACGGTTCAACTACAGCAGCTCGAAGCGTCTTTGGCGCAGCCATTTTAAGCGCTGGTTCACTGATGACAAGCGTCATAACAATACCCGGAACCATGAATAAGGCCGTAATAAAAAACACGCTACTCCACGGCAAATAGTCAGCCAAAATGAGCGATAAAGATCCTGGTATTAAACCAGCAATTTTATACGCATTAACATGTATCACGTTACCTAAACCAAGTTCAGTATCCAACAACAACTCGCGTCGATAAGCGTCCAGCACAATGTCTTGTGAAGCACTAAAAAAGGCCACCACTCCCGCAAGATAAGCACAAGCCCATAAATCCAGTTCAGGACGCAACATGCCTAATACAGGAATCGATAGCAGTAAAGCCATTTGTGAAATAAAGAGCCAGCCGCGCCGGCGTCCAAGCGGTGGAATATAGCGATCAAAAAATGGCGACCAAAGAAATTTCCAGGTAAACGGCAATTGAATCAGCGCGAACAAGCCTATAGCTTTTAAATCCACACCTTCTGAGCGCAACCATGCCGGCAACAATCCGATTAGAATATACAACGGCAAGCCAGAGCTAAAGCCAGTGAAGATGCAAATCAGCATGCGCTTATTCAGGAGTACTTGCCTAACGCTAACGTTATTTGTCACAGAATCTTAAAATTTTACCCGTTAAAATGAAAAAGGCCGAGAGCCATTGTAAGCCCTCGACCTTTCAGAACAATAGCGCAGCACTAAAAGTGCAGTACTAGCTTAAATCAATCAACCATTAATCAGATAGTGAGCAATAATACTCGCCACATAACCACCAGCAATGGCAGGCGTCCATTTTAAATGACTGAAAAAAGTATATTTATGATCAGACTGCCCCATCAAAGCTACACCCGCCGCAGAGCCTACCGATAATAATGACCCGCCGACACCGGCAGTTAAGGTTACTAATAACCATTGATATAAATCCATATCCAGATTCATGTTTAATACAGCAAACATCACCGGAATGTTATCTACAATCGCCGAAATCACACCGACTAAAATATTCGCTGTGGTCGCGCCCAAGCCGTCATACATGGCTCCAGACAATAGTTCAAGATAACCGATATAGCCTAAACCACCGACCGCAAATACCACGCCGAAGAAAAATAACAGCGTATCCCATTCTGCACCACGCACTTTATTGAAAACATCAAAGCCCGCTTCGCCTTCAGCA
Source organism: Methylococcaceae bacterium (assembly GCA_947506155.1). Taxonomy (GTDB): domain Bacteria; phylum Pseudomonadota; class Gammaproteobacteria; order Methylococcales; family Methylomonadaceae; genus Methylobacter_A. The sequence continues at coordinate 3,838 of CANNNV010000151.1, read as the reverse complement.
CGATGATTCATTTTCAAATAATAACCATAAAGCATCAGCGCAGAAAGACCGACCATCATGCCCATAAAAGGTGGTAAATGCAGCGCTTGTTTAAAACTGACCGCCGTAACAATAGTCAACAGAAACATTACACAAATGACAATTGCCCCCGGCTTTAATTGCACAGCTTCTTCAGACGAAACTTTAGGTTGCTCGTCAGGTACGGCAAAATACATCACGGCCGCAGGGACTGCATAATTGACTGCTGATGGAATGAACAACTTAAAGAAATCAAAGAATTCAGCGTACTCAGCTTGCCAAACCATCAGGGTTGTAATGTCACCAAAAGGACAGAACGCACCACCCGCATTGGCTGCAACCACCAAATTAACAAAACCGATACTGACAAATTTAGGATTATCAGCACCTACCGCCATCACTACCGCGCCGACCAGCAACGCTGCGGTTAGGTTATCAGCAACTGCTGACAGAAAGAACGTAATAACTCCAGTAATCAAAAACAGTTTGCGGTAGCCAAACTGCTTTCTTACCAGCCAGGAACGTAAAGCCTCAAATACATTACGTTCAGCCATTGAATTGATGTAGGTCATCGCGACCAGTAGGAATAACATCAATTCCGCATATTCTTTCAAATTATATTCGAACGCTTCATGCATAGCCTCGACAGAAACGCCGGCCTGGGTGGCTAAAACAGAAGCATTCGCCCAAATAATACCCGCAGCCAAAATAACCGGCTTGGATTTACGCAGATGAGTAAACTCTTCTGTCATCACAAAGCCATAAGCAATAACAAAGATCAGAACCGTATAAATACCCCGTTCAGTCCCCGTCATACCGAGACTTTCAAAACCACCCGCCATCGCCATTTCAGGCAACAACAATAGACACATCAAGACAAAAAAAGACCGCACCAAAATAACCCCCTCGTTTTTATTCAAAAAGTTAATCAAAACACCTAAAATTTAGTTGTCAATATTAGCATCATACCAATAACCTTTGTCATTTTATCACAGAGTAGCGTAAAATCCCGCCGTTCAGGGCGGGGATGTAAGCGGCCCAGTTCTACTTGCTTCATAATACATGGTTTGTTAAAATCACTCGCAGTTGCTATTCAGAGGACGCTTTAGGCTCGCTCTACGACGGCAATTTAGTTTTTAAAAAATAAAGACTTCAAAATCACTTTCAGCAAAAACCAAGCGATAGGTGGCAGTCTGACTACTCGATTAAATATAATAAAATAACCGCCGGATAGGCGGGGCTAGTCTGTGAAGTAAACGGTGCAGTAATGCCGTCAGCAGCAGAAACCAGTGAGCAGTAGCGATACATACTCACTCTTATGTAAAATAGGAATCCCTTTTTTTAGGTGGGGGAGGATGTCAAGACCTACAGTATATGATAATCTGTTGAAATTACTCGCCTGGACACGCATTAAACGCTCACATGTATCAGTATAACGACACCGACCAAACACTCATTGAACAACGGGTAGCCCAATTTAGAAGGCAAACGGAAAGCTTTTTAAACGGCGATATTTCAGATGACCAGTTTCGCGCACTGCGCTTAATGAATGGTGTCTACATTCAAATTCACGCCCCGATGCTGCGGATAGCCGGGCCTTACGGCTTGCTAAATTCCAAGCAAATCAGAAAATTGGCTCATATTGCCCGTAAATATGACAAAAACTACTGTCATTTTACCACCCGGCAAAACATTCAGTTCAACTGGCCAAAACTGGAAACAATTCCCGACATACTCGAAGAATTAGCCACTGTGCAAATGCACGCCATTCAAACTAGTGGTAATTGCCTAAGAAATACTTCCTCGGATCATTTAGCGGGCGTTTGTATCGATGAAATTGAAGATCCTCGGCCCTATTGTGAGATTATCCGGCAATGGACTACCTTGCATCCCGAGTTCGCCTATTTACCGCGCAAATTCAAGATTGCGGTTAGTGGCGCACAGCTTGATCGCGCTGCAACACAGTTTCATGATATCGGCTTGCATCTGGTTAACAATGATGCGGGAGAAACAGGTTTTAAAGTGCTAGTTGGTGGTGGTCTGGGGCGGACACCGGTCATAGGCCAAGTCATCAAACCTTATTTGGAAAAGAAACATCTACTGTCTTATCTGGAAGCTATACTGCGAATTTACAATTTGTTTGGCCGTCGCGATAACAAATACAAGGCGCGGATTAAAATTTTGGTCAAAGAGTCTGGCTTAGAAAAATTTTCCGAATTGGTTGAAAAGGAATGGCTGAAAATTCGCGACAATCTTGAACTAGACGCTGATCATATTGAGAGCATAAAAGCCCAATTTGCCCCGCCTACCTACGAGATAGATGCCGATCAAGATACCGGCTGTGCGCAGCATCAAATTGAAAATCAAGCGTTTGCCACGTGGGTTAAATATAATACCGCCGATCACAAAGTGCCTGGCTACCGCGCGGCATTTTTGTCGCTAAAAGCGCCAGATTCGCCTCCTGGCGATATGACTGATAGACAGCTAGACGCAGTCGCTGATCTGGCAGACCAATACAGCTTTGGTGAAATCAGAAGTACGCACAGACAGAATTTGATTCTTGCTGACATCAAACAGGCCGATCTGTATCCGCTATGGCAACAGCTTGACGCTCTGAAACTGGCCACGCCTAATATTGGCACTGCGACAGATATGATTTGCTGTCCTGGGCTTGATTTTTGCTCGCTAGCCAATGCAGGATCCATCGGTATTGCCAAGGAAATTAATGAAGCACTTGATGACTTGGACTATTTGCATGATATAGGCGAAGTAAAAATCAATATGTCCGGCTGCATGAACGGCTGTGCGCACCAAAGCGTAGGCCATATCGGCATACTGGGTGTGGATAAAAAAGGTGCAGAATGGTATCAATTAACCTTGGGCGGCTCCTCAGAAAATGAAGCCGCTATAGGCGAACGCCTGGGACCTGCGGTTGCTAAAGATCAAGTCACTAAAGCAATAACCACCATTCTCGATGTCTACATCAAGCAACGCCAGGAGGACGAGACTTTCTTGGCCATGGTAAAACGCGTTGGCATCAACCCATTTAAAGAGCACGTTTATGCAAATAATTAAAGACAGGCAGATTATTGATGACAGTTGGAGTTATGTTGCCGATGATGCCGAACTGAAAACTGGTGCCATCAGTGTTTCATTAGCTCGCTGGAACAAAGACAAACAACAATTGCTTAAATCTCACAAAAAACTGGGTGTTAGAATCGGGCCCGCTGACTCGGTTGCAGACATTGCAGACGACTTAACAGACCTCTCATTAGTTGAGCTGGATTTTCCTGCTTTTGCTGATGGCCGCATATTTTCTCATGCCTGGTTGCTGAGAGGTCGCTATAACTATCAAGGCGAAATCAGGGCAACCGGTCATTTTATGCCGGATCAGGTGTTTTATTTATCGCGGGTTGGTGTTAATGCCTTTAGGCTTGAAGAAAGTGAAGATCTATCGGCGGCACTCATTACCCTGAATGACTTTACTGTCAATTACCAAAAATCAATTCATAACTACTCAGTTTTCTGAGAAACATTAGTTAGAAAGTTGTGAAACAATTAATCAGGTATGGGCCACTTCTGCTTGTGTTGCTTGATATAGCTTAACCCTCAGAGGTTGGTCAAACTTTAAAAATCTTCCTAAAGTTGGAGTTTTAACCAGTAAGGTAAAAAGGTCAATCACCCCGCCCTGAAGGACGGAGCTTGTAAAAGCTAGGTTGACCAGACTAAGCGCTAACACAGTGCTACGATTACAATGGGTCGTTAAGACTTACCAGCGAATGCTTCCTTAGTTCGCTGCTCTAAAAGGATCGGATCACGC
>CANNNV010000150.1 GCA_947506155.1 Methylococcaceae bacterium | reverse complement strand
CCGCAGCGTTACTAGCCCCTTACGGGGATACCCTCACGGGTTGACCGCTTGGAAAGACAAGCACCTAATTTTTTAAAGATAGCAAACGCAATAGGAGCTGCATGAGCTGGGTCGGCTAACACCGACGCGCTATCCCTCCCCGCCCTGAAGGACGGGGTTTCACGCGCACTTGATGAAAGTACAACTGTTTTTTTTAATTAAACAATGAGGTAAGCCATGTCAATAAAAGAAGATTTTGTGAATTTGTTAGATAAGTTGCAGGCGGAGCGCGATGAAATCAATTTAAAACTGCATCTGGCATCGATGGAGGCTAAGCAGGAATTTGAAGAAGCCGAAAAACAATGGGGACGTCTAAAAATAAAAGCCACTGAAATAGCTGATGAGTCTGTGGAGACTTCCGAAGAGTTTATAAACAAGGCTAAAATAATCGGTGAAGAACTTAAAGAAACCTACTATCGTATTGGCAAGCGGTTGACCGATTAAATGTCACTTTAAAACTCCCTTGAGCTAAAAAGCTCAAGGGAGTTTTTTTTTGGGCTGATGAAATTTAAACAAACAGACCAAGGACTCGTTGCTGGACTATCAAATCGAAGAATTTAACAGAGGAAAATTATTTTTCTTATTAATCAGCGTGATATTAATCAAGATAACTTTTGTCTATAATTGACAGAATTTTAAACCGGCGCAAAGCTACAAAATTTCAGCAAAGCTTAGGTTCCAGTTAACAGGAGTAACAATTTGAGCCCACAGAACAAGATTTTATTTGCAGGTGATCCGCATGGTGATTTTAGACCGCTGATAGAGGCAGTACATCAATACAAACCGGAAGCCGTCGTGCTACTGGGCGATTATGATCTGGACATGCCACTAGAAATTTACCTGAAGGACATTGTCGGTTTAACCCAAATCTGGTGGATTGCAGGCAATCATGATTTTGAAACGCCGAGTAAGCATAGACATCTGTTTAATTCCGCCCTAGCTGATAAAGGCCTGCACTTGAAAGTCACGGAAATAGCGGGCTTAAAAATTGCTGGTTTAGGCGGTACTTTTCTTGGTCGAGTCTGGTATCCACCAGAACAACCCAGGTGGAGAAATAAGCAGCATTATCTACATCATCAATCTGCTACGGGTATGACCTTGAAATACAAGTGTGCGATTTGGCATGATGAGTTTGAGACATTAAGAACACTAAAAGCTGATATTTTAGTGACTCATGAAGCACCTGGATCGCATCGGCATGGTTTTGATGTGATTGGTGAACTAGGAGCTGCGATGGGAGTAAAAAACATTTTTCATGGTCATCTGCATGAAAATTATATCGGCACAGTTGAAAATAATATCACGGTGTTCGGCGTGGCAGATCGCGCTGTTGCCGATTTGATGGGTAATACGTTAAAAAGTGCTTAGGGATAAGCGGCTTTGAACTCCACTATCGGGAGCCCAAAGCAAGCTTTGGTCGTTTACGAAGTCTGACTGCTTAAATAATCCTCATAATTGCCATTGAAATCAACAATCCCACTAGGCGTTAGTTCGATAATTCTTGTCGCCAATGAGGATACAAACTCCCGATCATGACTGACAAAGATCAACGTTCCGGGGTAATTTTCCAACGCCGTATTTAATGATTCTATCGATTCCATGTCTAAATGGTTGGTAGGCTCATCCATTACCATGATGTTGTTTTTTTGCAAAATCAGCTTACCAAACAGCATCCGACCTTGTTCCCCACCGGAGATGACTTTAACGGATTTGTTGATATCATCGGCGCTGAATAATAACCGCCCCAAGGTGCCGCGTATGGCTTGGTCATCATCCGATTCCTTACGCCATTGATTCATCCACTCGATCAGTGTTGTGTCTTCGGCGAAATCTTCGGCGTGATCCTGCGCAAAATAACCCACCTCCGAATTTTCCGACCATTTAACTTCACCTTCATCCGGGGTTAAATCGCCGACCAAAGTGCGTAGCAGAGTTGATTTACCGATACCATTGGGACCTAGCACCGCTACGCGCTCGCCGACCGGAATCATCAGATTCAGATTTTTGAACAGCGGTTGCTCACCATAACCTTTGCTAAGTCCATCGACTTCCAGAGCTAGACGGTGCAGCTTTTTAGTCTGATCAAAACGCAGAAACGGGTTGACCCGGCTGGATGGTTTGACTTCATCCAGTTTGATTTTATCCAGCTGTTTGGCGCGCGAAGTCGCTTGTTTGGCTTTTGATGCGTTCGCCGAAAAACGGCTGACGAAGGTCTGCAGTTCGGCAATCTGGACTTTTTTCTTCGCGTTTCCAGCCAGCAGACGTTCGCGAACTTCGGTCACTGCGATCATGTAATCGTCATAGTTACCCGGATAAACGCGCAATTCGCCGTAATCCATGTCAGCCATGTGGGTGCAGACGCTGTTTAAAAAATGGCGATCATGCGAGATGATAATCATCGTACAATCGCGCTGGTTCAGGATGTCTTCCAGCCAACGTATGGTATTGATATCCAGGTTGTTGGTCGGCTCATCGAGCAACATGATGTCAGGATTGGAAAACAAGGCCTGAGCTAATAAAACCCGCAATTTCCAACCCGGTGCCACCGCACTCATCAAACCATTATGTTGTTCCAGCGGAATATCCAAACCCAGCAACAGTTCGCTGGCTCTGGATTCGGCGGTATAGCCGTTGAATTCGGCGAACACTGATTCCAGTTCGGCCGCATGCATGTATTCCTCTTCGGTTGCTTCAAGGTTGGCATAGATCGCGTCGCGCTCCGACATCGCCGCCCACATTTCGGCGTGGCCCATTAACACCACGTCCAGTACGCGATAATCTTCATAAGCGAATTGATCCTGGCGCAAGTTACCCAGACGCTCATTCGGGCTAAGACTGACGTTGCCAGCGGAAGGTTCTAGCTCGCCGCTCAATATTTTCATGAAGGTTGATTTTCCGCAACCGTTTGCGCCGATCAGGCCGTAACGATTGCCGTCGCCAAATTTGACTGAAACGTTTTCAAACAGGGGTTTAGCCCCGAACTGCATGGTGATGTTAGCTGTAGAAATCAAGTTTATGTTCCGAAATGTAAAAGTAAAAAAGTTCAGGGTAAAGCGGCTTTTGTTTGGCGTTCGTAGTTAAGTAAGCCATACCTCAGGCATTATAGTCGCGGTGTTTTGATCATCGCTGATCCAGATTTGTCCATCCTGGATACTAAACTGCAAGTGCATGGTGCGCTTTACCATCGGTATTAGTTGGTCGGTATCTTGTTTAGGCAGGTTAATGACCGTCAAATTTTTAAAGCGTTCCAGTTTAGGTTGAATCTGGTTCCACCAGACTGTATTGCGTCCGCCATAGGTATACAGCATCACTTTGTCGGCGCGACTGGAGGCTTTACGGAGGCGTTTTTCATCAGGCATGCCGACTTCAATCCACAGTTCGATGTCGTCGGTGAGGCTTTTTTGCCAAAGTTCGGGTTCATCATCAGTGCTCAAGCCCTTGGTAAATTGCAGGTATTCATGGGCATTAATCACAAAAGCCAACAGACGCGCCATCATGCGCTCTTCAGTTTCCGAAGGGTGCAGGGCAATGGTTAGGTTATGTAGTTGATAATAGCCTCTGTCCATGTCAGCAATCTGACAGTCGGCTTTATAGATGGTTGACTTGAGCGCCATTGAACGTCTTCTTACAACTTTGAAAATAAGGTCTTATTCTACCAGATTTTAATATTAGGAACGTGCATGAATAAAACTTGCCAGGGCAGATGTTACAGCAGTAGCTTATCGTCTATGGCTATAAATCGGCTGGCCGACTTGATTAATGACGGTGCCGTGAGTTTAGGTACGCCATAGACTTCGGTCGTTACGCCGTAGGCGCTTTTAGCCTTAGCCAATAATAAATCGAAATCGCCGTCACCGGACAACAAAACAATCACATCAACCTGACTGGCATAGTCGATCACATCGAGGGTAATCCCGACATCCCAGTCGCCTTTTGCGGAACCGTCGCTACGCTGGATGAAAGGCCTGAGCTTGACCTCAAAACCGATATTCCTGAGTATTTGCTGAAAGCCTTGTTGCTTGCTGTCACCCTTGTCGATTGCATAAGCAAATGCTGCCACTACTTCGCGGTTGGCGGTTGCCTGCGCCCAGAAAGCGGCGTAGTTAAAATGCCGCTGGTAACTTTGCTTGGTGGTGTAATAAATATTTTGCACATCGACAAAGAGGGCAATTTTTTCCATGATGCTATTTGATAAATGAACAGCAATAATCGCTAGGGGTTTTAACTTTCATGGTGAAAGCAGCATTAGCGGGTACCTCGAAAGATTCTCCACCGGTTATGTTTTTCCATTCGGCACCCGGCAATAAAACCTCCAGTTCGCCATCGATAATTTCCATAACTTCAGCTTCAGCGGTATTGAAGGTGTATTCGCCGGGTAACATAAAGCCTAATGTTTTTGACGAGCCGTCGGCAAACTTGATAGTACGACTGCTGACATTACCGCCGAAATAGACATTAGCTTTTTTGACGATAGTTACGTTCTCAAATTCTGACATGGGTTGTCCTTTATAAATAAAGGACGCAATGATACCAGATTGTGTTGATTTAGCGAGGAGCTCTGCCATCTACCAAATACAAATAGCGGTGAATTCACTTCTGATAGTTTTTAAAAATTCAATGACATCATATTAAAACTTAAAAAAATTGTGTAAATACTTACTTAGGTAGGGGAACAGGTCAAAATCATGTCCACTTGAACTGTCGATTGTACGATATAATAATGACTATCGTGGCTTAACTAAGTCACCTACATATAAACCCTTGCTGAGTTTTGTCGGCAAGTTGTGCGAGAGGAGGTTTGCGTGGCAAAAGCTAGTGATTTAAAAAGGGGCATGGTAGTTGAAATCAATGGCATACCGCACGCGGTCAAGCAGGTCGATGCTAAAAGCCCTTCATCCCGTGGCGCGTCAACCCTGTACAAGATTCGTTTTACTAATCTTAAAACCGGCCAAAAACTAGATGAGTCGCTGAAAGGCGATGATTTTTTCAAGGATGCTGATCTGGTGCGTGCCAAGATGCAGTTTTCTTACATTGATGGCGATAGTTATATTTTTATGAATATGGACGATTACACTCAATACAGTTTGAGCAGTGATGACCTGGAAGATCAGATCGACTATCTGACTGAAGGCCTAGAAGGCATAGTAGCCTTACTGGTTGATGATGGTGTGCTGGGCATTGAACTGCCAAGTTCTGTGGTGCTGGCGATAGTCGAAACCGCACCTGCGATCAAAGGCGCGACGGCATCTGGACGGACCAAAACGGCCAGACTGACTACCGGCTTGGAAGTTCAGGTTCCCGAATATCTAGAACTTGAGGAATTGATCAAGATCAACACTGACACTGGCAAATACATGTCGCGCGCTTAACAACCATGTCCAATCGTTTAACCGTTGCCCAAGGCGAATTTGTACTGAGTCGTCTGCCCAAACGGCCTAAAGAACTCCTACTTGCTTGGAATGCGGCGGATGAATATCTGCTCGACACACTTGCTACTTGTGATGAGCGTAGTCGAACCATGATAGTCAATGACAGTTTCGGCGCTTTGGCGGTGGCACTAAGTGCTTTCCGGCCTCATGCACTATCGGATTCTTATTTGTCACAGCAGGCGACACGACTTAATCTTCTGGAAAATAACTTGCCGGAACACAGCGTCTGTTTGTTGAATAGCCTTGAATCGCTGGAAGGTGTGTTTGACCGAGTATTGATTAAAGCGCCAAAAACCCTGGCTTTATTGGAAGATCAGTTGATACGTTTGCGGCCGCATTTGACGCCTACAACCCAGGTTATTGTTGCGGGTATGATTAAAGCCTTGCCAGCTTCAGTTTGGAAACTATTAGAGCGCCTAGTCGGACCCACTACGACGTCACTGGCAAAAAAAAAGGCTAGACTGATTTTTGTCTCTGTTGATGCCGCCTTAATTGTTCCGTCCAACCCTTATCCCGTCAGTTACTGGCTTGAAAACACGGATTATCTGATCAGTAATCATGCTAATGTGTTTTCGCATGATAGTCTCGATATCGGTACCCGATTTTTTCTTCAGCATCTTCCGGTTAGGCAGGATGTTTGCGATATTATTGATCTGGGTTGCGGCAATGGTTTGGTGGGTCTAATCGCCGCCGAACGTTGCCCAAAAGCAACAATGTATTTTGTCGATGAATCGTTTATGGCGGTGGCTTCAGCCAAAGATAATTTTCAGCGAGTATTTGGTGAGCTGCGCCAGGCGACTTTTTGTGTCAGTGATGGATTGATGGACGTGGAATCGGAGTCTGCTGACTTAATTTTGTGTAATCCTCCATTTCATCAGCAACATACGGTAGGCGATCAGATTGCGGTCAGCTTATTTAAACAGTCGCACCGAGTTTTACGCAAAGGTGGCGAGTTATGGGTGATCGGCAACCGGCATTTGGATTATCACAATATCCTTAACCGAGTGTTTGGCGCGCATCAGGTTGTCGCAACCAACGCCAAGTTTATTATCGTGAAGACGGTAAAATCGCAGGGCAACCGCATATAAATTTCAGGCAAGGAAAACCAGGTTCTCCCTGAATTTATCGTTCAATGCCGCTTCAAAGCGTTTTTTCTTAATACTCATTTTAGACGGCTCCTTTTTTAGCAAATTAAGACCAAGTTGACGAAAAAT
>CANNNV010000149.1 GCA_947506155.1 Methylococcaceae bacterium | reverse complement strand
CTTATTGCCCGCAACGATGGTTATGGGTACAAGTTTCAACCCAAGATAGCAAACGCAATAGGAGCTGCGTGAGTTGGGTCGGCTAACGCCGACACGCTATCCCTCCCCGACCTGAAGGACGGGGTATCTCGCGCAAAAATTGATGAAATGGAAGCCGTGTGCCAAAATTAAGGCGCTTAACGGCAAAGCAAATATTGGTCGTTTTAGTGCAGTTTGATTTTATTGTCGCTTCCCAGCGTGGCAGTCATATTAAATTGATGCGAATAATTAACGACCAAAAACAAATTTTGACCATCCCTAATCACGCTGAACTCGATACTGGAACTTGTAAAGCCATTTTCCGGCAAGCAAGTCGCTATATCAGTTCAGTTGAACTTTATCCGTATTTCTATACTGAATAACCAGGTAAGAGAATAAATATGTTTGATGATTTACGCGACCTTTATCAAGAGGTTATTTTTGACCACAACCGTAATCCACGAAATTTTCGGGTCATGGATAAAGCCGACCGAAAAGTGGAAGGCTTTAATCCGTTGTGCGGCGACCGTTTGACCTTATATTTGCAAATGGATGGCGATGTCATTGCCGACGCCAGTTTTCAGGGTTCAGGCTGCGCCATTTCCACTGCCTCGGTTTCGTTAATGACCGAGATCGTCAAGGGTAAAACCGAGCAGGAAGCCGAGGATTTGTTCAAGAAATTCCATGAAATGACCACCGGCAAGAATGAAAACTTCAATCTTGAAGCAGTCGGAAAACTGGCGGTTCTGGCGGGTGTGCGTGAATACCCGGCACGGGTTAAATGCGCGACTTTGGCCTGGCACACGCTGGATGCAGCATTGAAAAACGAGCAAAAATCCATTTCGACCGAGTAAATGTTGCCACAAAACTATACTGGAAAACTGGCCGTATTTTATCAGGGTCAGGGAACGCTACTTGCGTTTGAACAACTGGCTGAGCGCTTGGGTGTTCCTTTGTATTCCTCGCTTAATGCCGATAATCAGGAAGACTTTTTTTTAAGCTTTAGTGAAGGCGGTTTAAAACTGTTCGATACCGTAGGGACTAGACGTCTGTCGCCCGGCTTAGGCGTCGAAATAGAGCCGCGCAATGGCGAGCAGCGATCTTGGCCAGCGCCCAAAGACGGCGCTTTGGCTCAGGCATTGGGGCGAAAAACCAGAACGGTTGTTGATGCTACCACCGGCTGGGGGCAGGACAGCCTGCATATATTCCGGATGGGCTATGACTTGCTCTGCATCGAACGCTCTCCAGTCATGGCTGAATTGCTGACAGACGGCTTTTTCCGCTTGGCGCAACTGGATTGGATGCAGCGGCTTAATCTTGATCCGCCTCGATTATTGCAAGGTAATTCAATAGACCTGCTAGCGGCTTTGGCAACACAGCCTGATTGCATTTATCTTGATCCAATGTTTCCACCCAAACGCAAAAAATCAGCGTTACCCAAAAAAGCCATGGTAGTGTTACGCGATTTGCTGGGTGATGATCAAGATAAGGAACAGTTGTTTGAAGCAGCTATGCAGGCAACTGGTAAGCGCGTGGTGGTAAAAAGCCCAGATTATGCAGAGCCATTGGGTGGTAAGCCCAGTCAAAGTTTTCAGGGTAAATTGTTGCGCTATGATGTTTATTTGAAAGGTTAAAGGTTAATTTCAACACGATAATAACGGATAAAAAATGTCAGACTGGATAGATGTAATTGATCAAAATGCTTTGGAAAATGGCGAGAATAGGGTCATAGATGTCGAGGGTACAGATGTTGTCATCTTTAAACTGGACGATAAATTTTATGCGCTAGAAGATGTCTGTACTCACGATGGCGGGGAAATCGCCAGCGGCACACTGGAAGGTGATGAGATTGTTTGTCCTCGTCACGGCGCGCGTTTTTGTATAAAAACCGGAGAAGTGAAAGCTGCGCCTGCCTATGAAAATATCAACTGTTTCCCCGTCAGAATCGAAAATGGCAGAGTGCAGGTCAGGGACGATCGCTGGGGTTAGCTTTTTTACCGTTCACTGGGATTGTTTTTTACCATTTACTGAGCGGAAGCATCAATTCAAGATTAAAAACGGGTTGTTATCCAGCGCAAATCCGGCCGCATTTTTATGTCCACCGCCGCCAAAACCTAGCGCTAGACGGCCTACATCGTAATCACCGACAGAACGTAGCGAGAAAAGCCATTGCTGTTTTCTACCGTCATACTGATAAGTCATACCAAAGCTGCCTGATTTTTCGGCTAACAAATGACCCAGATCGCTGGAGAAAAAGGAGGGGGAGTTAACTGCCAGTCCGACTTGACCCGCTACAGAAACGTTGTGTGCAGATTTGGCCAGTCTTTGTACCATGCTTGAAAACTGCTTAAGCTGTATGCGGCCTACAGCTAACAACTCGGTCAAATCAAGCTCCCCTATTTCGGCAAAATTGATGGGCATTTTTTCATACAGCGCAGTCGTTATTTCCCGAGTATCGTCCAGTTTGAAGCGCCAAAGATCACGGTCTTCGATATGCAGCAAGATTTTGGGTGGCTTCAGATCGTGGAAAAAATGCTGCCAGGTCAAAATACAGCCACTACGGGACATGTCAAAATTGATAGAGATGTTTTCAGGCAGCGCTTGCAGCTTGAAAAAGTCATCATATTGTTCCATCGCGGTTATGTGGTGATCAATCAGTATAATCTGGCCCGCTTTTGCCGAGGCATCAACCAGTACCTGGGGTGAGTAGGAGAAATCCACTATATAAACTATGGCCCCCGGCCCAAAATCGGGCATGGCGTCACCATAGCGAGCCGCAATATAACTGGCTTGATTACCTAGTTTACAAAATGCACTCCATGCGGCGCCTAAACCATCCAGACAATCGGCGTGATAAATAACTACGGTTTCATGGCTTTCTGGCATTTTTCAAAATCCCTGTTTTAAAATAGACGCTTTCTTAATTTTCTGTAGCCATATCTTACACTACTAAATCACCAAGCATAAGTGTGCGTATGAATTTAGGATACTGGAGAAACAAATTGATAGAAAGCTGTCTCGGTTTGATCAGCCTATGATGTGCCGGCTTTTTTGATATGGGATACGGAGGATACTTTTGAGCTTTCAATTAACCGCGTTTGCTTAGTTTACGAACTAAAGGTGATGGTTCATTACTGCTCAGTGGTGTGATTTCCACTGATCCTAAGCCTTGAATACCCAGTTCTTTTGCAGCGGCATAGGATAAATCCATGTGATTTTTTCCATGAAAAGAGCCTCGGTCATTAATCCGAACCACAACACTACGATTATTCTTGGTGTTGGTTACTTTAGCATAAGACAATAAAGGCAAGCTATTATGTGCTGCGGTCATTGCATACATGTCATAAATTTGACCACTAGCCGTTTTCTTGCCGTGAAACTTGGAACCATACCAGGAAACCGTACCTTGATGATCTGACTGATATTCGATTTTATGAACTGGACGCTGTGCAGCTTCTACAGTTTTATGATTCAAACGATGAGCTACGTCCACAAAATGCTTTGCAGCCTTATGAATAGGACGATTTGAAACCGCTACAAAGTGTTTTTTAGTCTTATGAATCGCACGATTTACAACTGTTACAGGATGTTTTACAGTTTTATGAACCGGACGATCTGCGGCTGCTTCGGCTATTTGAAAATAACTGCTCATCAAAAAAACAGGAACTGCTAGCAAGATTTTATTCATACGGTAGAGCCTTATTTATCTAAATCAGGTTCAATCTTAACTTAACAAGTCTTAAGATCCGCTTAAATTTGTAAAATCAGTGCATTGTTATCGCTGTAATCGGGCAGCTATAAACTTACGTAACTCCTCCAGCAGCAGCATCGCCAGCGCAAAAGGCAGTATGAATAACCATACGTCAGGCGCCAACGGCATAGTACCGAATAACCGGTTACCCCAGTCGGTATAATCGATAGCCAGCAGCAAGGTGATTTCCACCGCGATGCCCCACAGTATAATCCGATTGTCGAACCAGCTCATAGTAAACACACTGCGTCCCGGTGTTTTACACAGAAACACATTGACTATTTGCATCACGATAATTGCGCTCAGGCAGGCCGTCGTGGCTTGTAGATATAATGAGTCATGACTATCCAGATTATGGCCCCAGTGCCAAGCACCGTTGTGCAGGACAAAGAAATAAGCCGCCATTGATGCAGTAGCTTCCATCAATCCTAAGAAAAGATAAGCGCGTACCATTAGCCGCCAGTCGATTAAACGCTCTTTTGGAGACCTTGGCGGTCGGCTCATGCTGCCTTGTTCTGGCTGTGCCGCGCCGAGCCCTAGAGCCGGAAGAATATTGGTTCCCAAATCAATCGACAAAATCTGGATAATGGTCAAGGGCAGCGGTATTTTCAGTAAAGCAAAAGCCAGATAGGGTATGACTTCGGGGATATTGGAAGTGAGTATATAAGCGAGAAATTTGCGAATATTTTCATACACAGCACGACCTTCCTCAATCGCGGCAATGATACTGGCAAAATTATCGTCGAGCAAAATCATATCGGCGGCTTCCTTGGCAACATCAGTTCCGCTGATGCCCATGGCAATACCAATGTCGGCCAGTTTCAGTGCCGGCGCATCGTTCACACCATCGCCTGTGACCGCAACAATGTGTTTTTTCTTTTTCAATGCGGCAACAATGCGCATTTTCTGATCGGCTCCAACGCGTGCAAAAATAATGTCTGGCGCATCTAGGGCCAGACGCAATTGGGTTTCAGATAATTTTCGCAGCTGTACACCGGTAATTATTACCGGATGTTCGGTTTGAATCTGGCCGATTTGTCGACCTATGGCCAGCGCGGTATGCGGATGATCGCCGGTCACCATGATGACTTTTATGCCAGCTTCCTTGCATTTGCGCATCGCTTCCGGCACTTCGGCTCGGGGCGGATCGTGCAGGCCGACCAGTGCGCACAAGGTTAGGTTTTGCTCCTGCGCAACTTTGTTATGTTCTTCTTTCAGTTCCCGATATGCAAAAGCCAGTACCCGTAGCCCTTTGTTTGCAATGTGTTCCTGGGCATTAAGAAAATCCTGTCTTGCTTTTGCCGTTAATTGGATTATTTCTTGGCCGATTTGTACTTGCGTACACAGCGGCAACAGCATTTCTAATGCGCCTTTACAATAAAGTACCACGCCTTTGGGTGTTTGATGGATAGTAGACAACCGTTTTCGATCAGTATCAAACGGCACTTCGTTGAGTTTTGGATAAGTGCAAGCTTCGCCCAGACAGGTTTTGGCCATACGCACTAGAGCAATTTCCATCGGGTCGCCCAGGGTCTGCCAGTGACCTGTGGCCATAGTTTCTTTTAGATTATGGCATAGCAACGCAGTTTCGAAAAAGCGCCGGTAAGTACCTGCCAGTTGAGGCTGTAGCTGTAGCTGTAGTTGTGCTGTGGTCAGTAGTTGCCCTCCGAGATAAAGTGCACTGACCGTCATACGGTTTTCGGTTAGGGTACCGGTCTTGTCGGTACAGATTACTGTCGCTGAGCCCAGCGCTTCCACAGAGGGCAGATGTCGAATCAGTGCATTACGTTTGGCCATACGCTGGGTTGCCATCGCCAGCGATAAAGTAACCGTTGGCAACAGACCTTCCGGCACGTTGGCAACGATAATACCGATTGCAAAAATAAAGTTTTCCCAGAACGACAGTCCGACACTGCGCCCGATAAAAAAGAATACGACGCCCAGTGTAATCGACAGCAATGCAATCAGCCGACTCAGACGCACAATTTCCTGTTGTAGCGGTGAAATCGTCTTAACCGCCGCTTGGGTTAAATGGGCGATTTTGCCAAATTCGGTATGCATTCCGGTTGCAAACACCACAGCACGACCTTCACCCGATACGATGGCTGTTCCAGCTAACAGAGTGTTGCGGCTATGCTCCAGACTTTCTTCGGTAGAAGGCTCGCAATCTCTCGCCTGTGGCCTGGATTCGCCGGTCACGGTGGCGTTATTGACCCTCAGCGCATAAGCCACCAGCAAACGGCAGTCAGCCGGCACATTGTCGCCTTCCTGTAATAAAATAATATCGCCGGGCACGAGGTCGGCTGCTAAAATCAGCCTGATTTCATCCCCTCTAAGTACCTTGACGTAACAGGGCAAAAGCTTTTGCAATGCCAAAATGGCGCGTTCTGCGCGGTATTGTTGCCAGAACGAAAACAGGCCGTTGATCAGAATTACGCCGAGTATCGCATAGCCTAATGTTGCCATGCCACCCCCTGGTTGCTGGGCTTCGGCAAAAAATGCGAGACTAGCGGCTAGCCAGAGTATCAGCGCAAAAAAATGAACAAACTCCTTAATAAAACGAAGTGGCAACGCCTCTCCGCGCAGTTCTTCGACCCGGTTTGGGCCGTATTCGTCCAGGCGGGATGACACTTCGGCTTGAGATAGTCCGTTATGGCTGCTGTTTAGGCTGGCGAGCGCCTCTTCGGCGGTGAATTGATGTATTTTCATCGGTTTTTACGCGAGATACCCCCGTCCTTCAGGTCGGGGAGGGATAGCGCGTCGGTGTTAGCCGACCCAGCTCATGCAGCTCCTATTGCGTTTGCTATCTTTAAAAAATTAGGTGCTTGTCTTTCCAAGCGGTCAACCCGTGAGGGTATCCCCGTAAGGGGCTAGTAACGCTGCGTTTACTTCGGCTAGGCTCAGCACAAGTTCCCGCAATCTCCCTTCGACAATG
>CANNNV010000148.1 GCA_947506155.1 Methylococcaceae bacterium | reverse complement strand
GACGGCGCAACCGGTGAATTGTCAGACCTACCCCCGGTAAAGGGGGTTCGTTATAGGGCAAAACTCGATAGCCTGGGCGATGTTAAACGGGAAATGGCAAAAGTCTATAGGGAAGCCAGGAGCGGCATTCTTGACGTGCAAGATTCAACAAAGTTGGTTTGGGTACTGCAAGCAGTTGGTAAGGTGATCGAGAGTTCAGACCTGGAGAAACGAGTTGAAATTCTGGAGGGTAAAAAATGAGCGACTTTAAAAGAAGAATATCGGCACTCGAAGCAATGCCGGTTGAAAATGAAAATCTTATCACTGGATTTAGAATGATTCGGGACGGCGATGAGGATCTGCATGACTTGGAAATGATCGCCGATGGGTACACCAAGAAGGCATTGCCGGGCGACTGCTTTACTTTGTGGCAACATCAGCCATGAGTGTCAGGCGAGTTTCTGGACTATAAAAAATCAAAACAGGCCGGGTAACACCGGCTTTTTTGTGGCTGGAGGTCGGGCCGTTGGCGTTTTGATCGGCGAAATAATGAATTAATCGGCAGGAATTGCCGGTTTAATGTGTAACGATGTTTAACTGGAGGGAACGCGCGAATTAGGGTTGAAAGTAGGGTTCAGCAGACATAAAAAAACCGATTGTGTTTAAAAACAATCGGTTATTTCGCTTATATGGCGGAGAGAGAGGGGTTCGAACCCTCGATACGTTGCCGTATACACACTTTCCAGGCGTGCGCCTTCGACCACTCGGCCATCTCTCCTGCATTTGACTTCCCATAGGTAATGAGAAGCCGGATAGGATAATCGATATTCTGTTTTGACGCAATGAACTTTAAGAACTGCACCTGAAAACAGTAAGTTTTTTCAGCGCAGGCGCGAACCATAGTCTCGATAATATGGCTGCTTTTAATCAGCCAGCGCTTCCAGTTCATTCCAGCGCTGGTAAACCTGCTCCAGTTTTTCATCGAGTTGTTTCAGTTCATCCAGCGTCTTGGCAATAGCCATCTGATCCTTTTTGTAGAACTCCGGCGCACTGATTTGCTTGTTTAAGGCGACTTGCTTGGCTTCCAGTTCGGCGATTTGTTCCGGCAACTTGTCCAGTTCCTGCTGTTCTTTAAAGCTTAGCTTTTTTTTTGTTGCAGTCGATGCTGCGGGTTTTGCAACCGGTTTTTCCTGTTTAACCACCTTCGCCGTTGCAGCTTTTTTAGCCTGTTTGACATGGTTCATCCAGTCGGTATAGCCACCGACAAACTCGTCAACTTCGCCAGTGCCGTCCAGCACATAAACGCTGGTCACCACGTTGTCCAGAAAAGCCCTGTCATGACTAACCAGCAGCAAAGTGCCGTCGAAGTCGACCAGTTTTTCTTCCAGCAATTCCAATGTTTCCAGATCCAGGTCGTTGGTCGGCTCATCCATGATGATCAGGTTGGACGGCTTGGTAAATAACCTGGCCAGCAACAAGCGGTTTTTTTCGCCGCCCGACAAACTTTTTACCGGTGATCTGGCTCTGGCTGGCGCAAACAAAAAATCACCCAAATACGACATGACATGGCGCTGGTTGCCGGCTATTTCGACAAACTCATTGCCATCGGCAACAGTTTCAGCAACGGTCATGTTCGGATCGAGCTGGTCACGCAACTGGTCAAAGTAGGCGATTTCAAGCTTGGTGCCTTGATCTACGGTGCCGCTGTCGGGTTCCAACTGCTTTAACAATAATTTTAATAAAGTCGATTTTCCTGCACCATTAGGGCCGATCAAACCGATTTTGTCGCCGCGCTGGATCAGCGTCGAAAAATCCCTAACGATCTGTCTTTTCTCGTAAGCAAAGCTGATGTCGTTGACTTCGATGACTTTCTTGCCGGAAGCATCGCCTCTTTCCAGTGACATCTTGCTGGTGCCCTGGGTGTTGCGGCGCTGAGAACGTTCGTCGCGCAATTTTTCCAGCGCTCTGACCCGGCCCTCATTACGGGTGCGCCGGGCTTTTACACCTTGTCTGATCCAGACTTCCTCGTCGGCCAGCTTTTTGTCAAACTCGGCATTTTGGTTGGCCTCGTCTTCCAGGGCTGCCGCTTTGCGGGCCAGATAATCGTCATAGCTACCTTGCCAAGACACCAGATTGCCACGATCCAGGTCGACAATCCGGGTCGCCAGCTTTTGCAGGAAGGACCGGTCATGGGTTACGAATAACACCGCACCCTGGAAATTCAACAGCTGGTCTTCCAGCCAGGTAATGCTTTCAAAATCCAGATGGTTGGTCGGCTCATCCAGCAACAACACTTCGGGCTCGATGACCAGCGCGCGAGCCAGGGCTACGCGTCGTTTCCAACCGCCAGATAAGTCGCTGATCTTTAATTCTCCGGGCAGATCCAGCTTGCTCAAAGTGGTTTCAACCCGCTGCTGAAAATGCCAGCCGTTATGGGTTTCTAGCTGGTGCTGTAAATCACCCAGTTCATTAAGGGCTTTGTCGTCATCGTAGTCCATCGTCATCGACAGCGCATGATAACGGGTAATCCATTCACCCAATTCACCCAAACCACCGGCTACGGCGTCGTAGATGGTCGCATCTTCAGGCAAGTCGGGGGTTTGCTCCAGCCAGGCCAGCTTTAACTCCGGTTGCCGCCAGATGTCGCCATGATCGGCCTGGATATTGCCGGCGATAATTTTCATTAAGGTGGATTTACCCTCGCCGTTTCGGCCTAACAAGCCTACCCGTTCACCGGCATCCAGTTGAAAGTCAGAATTTTTCAATAAAGCGTGGGTTCCAAAAGCAATGGAAACGTTGGACAATCGTAATAAGGGCATTTTTAAAGTTCTTTGTTAGTTGAAATCGCCCCCGTTAGGGGGATTTTTAAAATTTGACTACCTTGCGTTATCGTCAATAGTGACCTATTCGTTTACGTAGAGGGTTAAGCCACCGGCCTCTATTCGTCGAATGTGGTTGTCGTTCGACGGATGAGGTCGACCGTGGATTGAAACTAAGTAGCGTCGTAATAAATCCAATGCCAGTAACGCGGCCTGATTTTGCTTACGCGGGGCAGGGCCGGCTACTGGATGAGTCGTTTGATAAAAACCATGTTTAGTCAGCAGCACATTATATAGAATAATGGCCTGATCTTTATCGTGAAATATTTTATTGTCGCCGGCGTAGAGCTGAACCAGCACAAAATCCGCAGCACTGGTCTGTTGTATCGCAGAGGCTAGCGTTTTTGCTGAGGCCAGTAAATCAGTGACCCCCATTTTTTCTAGCGACTGCTGATAACGGCTTTCCAATAGCCATTCTGCACCCATACATTTGGCTGCTAGCAAGCCTTGACTGGCGGTTTCGACCGCCGCCAGCGTGTGCTTGCCGGCGGCCATCAACTGATCGACAACAAAGACCAAATCACCGCTGGTTTGCCCCAAGCCATCGATCGCAAATACATGATCGCCCAGTTCTGCGGCCACTTTTTCAACCAATATTACCCGGTCTCTTTCAGGATAATCCTGCGGAAACAGCAATTTGGTTTGCACGTCGTCCGGGCTGGCCCGAAAGCCTAGTTGCACTTTGTCCGGAATCTCAATTGCGCTGATGTATTGCTGAATGGCCGATTCGCCGATACCGATGGTTTTGATGGTGACCAATTGACTGGGCCGCAAGACAAACCGGCTGGACAGTGTGGGCTGGATGGATTCCAGAAACAAGTGGCGCATTTCACTGGGTACACCGGGCATAAATGCAAACCAGCAGCGTCCAATTTGCAGCGAAAAACCCGGCGCGGTGCCCCAGGCATTGTCGATACGTTTACTGTCTTTTGGAAACAGCGCCTGCTTTCGGTTGGACTCGGGCATAACCCGGTTTCTTAAAATAAAAAAATGCTGGATCTGCTCAAAAGCAAGCGGGTCAAATTCCAGCGGCAGATTGAATGCTTTAGAAACCGCTTCGGCGGTCAAATCGTCGCTGGTTGGTCCAAGGCCGCCGGTGCAAAGACAGCAGTCGGCACGGACTGAAATTTCCTGTAACAGGGCGATCAGATCATTCAATTTGTCGCCGACCGCCGTATGGCGGGTTACGGTAAAACCCAGGCTGACGACCTGTTCCGAGAGCCAGGCCGCATTAGTATCGACGGTTTGTCCGGTGACGACTTCTTCGCCTTGGGAGAATATTTCTAGGGTTGGGTTCATGATTGGATTAGAAAATTATTGAGCAGATTTTCCAGAGCGTTGTCGCTCTCGGTATTGATGGTTATTACACCGGCTGACAACAGCGGTGTCAATTGCTGCTGATGCAGCACGGCTAAAGTTGCTTCTGAGGGGTCGTTTTGTCGTTGCTTGAGGCGTCGGCATAATTCCGGGGCCGAGGCTTGAAAGACAAGGATATGAAAGGGTACGCCGCAGTCCGTCGCAAGCTGCGAAAACAGCTCGCGTTGCCAAGCGTTAAGAAATGCAGCGTCGACAATGACCGTGAAACCGGCTTCCAACACCGTTTTGGCCAGATCATTAAGGTGCTGGTAAGTCTTATGGCTAGCCTCCGGACTGTACAGTCCGGCATCTATGGCGCTGCCGGTTTGTGCGGATGTTTGGTAGCCGAATAGACGCTTGCGTTCCATGTCGGAGCGTATCTGAAATGCGCCTATTTTTTCAGCAAGCTGCCCGCTAAAAGTCGATTTTCCTGAGCCGGAATAACCGTGGGTAATAATCAGAGCCGGTGCTTGAGGCTGGATCAGTCGCTCGGCCAGATCGGCAAAAACCGCATAGTCAGAATGCATTGGTGCAGCTTGCTGTGCCTGACTCAGTAACGCAACTTTGGCCCGGACCAGCGCCCGGTACACCGAATAATAACGCAACAGAGCCAAGCCCTGATAATCGCCGGTATGCTGTACATAGCGATTAAGAAAACGGTAAGCGTATTCATCATAACCAAAGCGCAGCAAGTCGATAAACAAAAAAGCGACATCACTGATCACATCTAGCCAGCGCAGTCGTGGATTAAATTCGATGCAATCGAACACTTTTACCTTGCCGTTTATCAAGGTCATATTGCCCAGGTGCAGATCGCCATGGCCTTCGCGCACCCAGCCGTGGTGTTTGCGTTGTTGCATCAAGGGCGCTTGCTTTTGCCATGCTTCATCGCCCCATTGCTGCAGATTTTGTAGCTGTTGATTGGCATCAGCCAGTAAAGGTCTGATCAGCTCGAAATTTTCGGTAAACCAGTGTTTGATGTCAGCGCTATCACCATAAGGCGAGTTTTTGCTGGTTCGTGCTGCGGTTTGATGAAAATCGGCAATGTCGTCTGCAAGTTGGTCGATATACGCGGTGTTTAGCTGTTTGCGACTGGCGTATTCGCTGAGCAACTGTCCGGAAGGGAACTGGAGCATCTTGACGGCGTATTCAATCGGACTGCCGGAGCCTTCCAGCTGTGGATGCTCCGGCGTTCCTGTTATCGCCACGACTCCAAGATACAGCTCGGGAGACCAGCGCCGGTTCAGTCGTAGTTCTTCATTGCAGCAATCGCAACGTTGTTCCAGCGTGGAAAAGTCCAGGAAACCGAAATTAACTGGTTTTTTTATTTTGTAGGCATAGCGTCCGGTCAGCAGCACCCAGGAAATATGAGTTTCAATAAGGCTGCCGGCATTGCTTTTAGTTAGGGCCTGGATCAGGTGTAGCGCTGTTTGCGTACTCATAGTTTATCCCGGGCAGATGTTATTACGTTCAGGGTCTGCGGCGCGATCTGAAACAGCTGCGCGCTACAAAAATATCGGTGTTTTTATCGCCAGCGTCAAGATGAAATCGGTTTCTATGTTGAGTTCCGGGGTGTTTTTGAGCGCAAGCTGAGCGCTTTCACTTGCCCGCCAGGCAAATGGCGTCATCTGTAGCAGGGCTAGTGTGTGCTGTGAGCTTGGGGTGATTTTATAACTGATGCGTTGCGTGTCGATAAGGTCAAAGCCCGGGGGCACGGGGCTGTCCAAAGCGTGCTCTTGCGCGTCGGCGTAGATGAATTCTTTTAGTTGCCATAAATGTCTGGGGCCTGGCGTTACCGACAGCAAAAACCCAGAGGGTTTGAGTACCCGTAAGAGTTCCTGGTGATTTGACGGGGCAAATACTTTCAGCAGAAAATCAAAATATTGGTCAACATAAGGGAGTCGACTTGAGCTGGCAACGACAAACCGTGCATTAGGCTGTTTTTTTGCAGCAGCAGCTATCGCAAACTTGGCGATATCAAGGCCGTGCAGTTGTATTTTATGGGTGGAATTAGCACCGATATTGCGGCTGTAATAGCCTTCGCCACAGCCTAGGTCGAGCAGTTGCTCAGGTTGATATGCACTAATCATCATCGTTAACGCTTGGGCCAGCGGCTCATAATATCCGGCTTCCAAAAACTCGCGTCTGGCCTGCATCATGGCTTTGCTATCACCAGGCTCCCCTGAGCGTTTATGCTGGACCAGCAGTAGATTCAAATAACCTTCTTTTGCCTGATCAAAATGATGATTATTCTGACAACTATAGGTTTTAGCTGATGAATTTAAGGATAGTGACGTACCGCAAAGCGGGCATATATAGCAGGGTGCGTTATGTTGAGACATACAAACAAGGCGATGGCGCTTGAGCTGGGTGAAAATTTTAGAGGGAGGGTAATGGCAAACAGGGTCAACATAGTTAACCCTGTCTTCATCGGTTTTTGCGCGAGATACCCCGTCCTTTAGGTCGGGGAGGGATAGCGCGTCGGTGTTAGCCGACCCAGCTCATGCAGCTCCTATTGCGTTTGCTATCTTTAAAAAATTAGGTGCTTGTCTTTCCAAGCGGTCAACCCGTGAG
>CANNNV010000147.1 GCA_947506155.1 Methylococcaceae bacterium | reverse complement strand
GCGGGGCAAAGATCGTAGATAAATACGGGGCGACAGAAGCATCTGTTCCCGTATGAAAGTTGGGACAGCGCCATTCAGCTGGAGTGCGAACAGGGCTCTATCTTAAATTAAAGCATTATTTGTCTGGACAATGGGGGCCACTTTAGTTTGTGCCTTGTCACCGCTCAAAAATCCTATGGAACTTTAGTGTCGTTTGTTTAAACGCACCCTAAATAGGGCAAATACCTTAATTTCATAAAAAAATATGGCATTTGCCCTACATCCCTCCCAACAAAAAAATACAACCCATTGAGGGGTTAATTAACCGAATGTATCCGCCTTATCGCCAACGCGGTGATTTTTTATAATGCGACACTGTTGTCAACATTACACCAGCATTATCAAACGGTTGAGCCTGACATGGCAAAGCAGATACTCCGGTTTTCACCGGTTGCTTGGCAGCATATTAACTTCATTGGCAAATATGAATTTTATAACAGGGCATATATGCCTAATATTCAAGAGGTTATCAAAAATATTATTGCCGGTTTTGAAAACGATATTTCGGCTGTAGGCCTTGCGTAGAAAGGGCTTCAGAGGATTGCTGCGACAAACCGTTCTTTTGGTTAATTAACCCCATTGAATTAAAATGATAAATTTTATGGCATAAATTTTGCATATAACATAGTTCGTTATAAAAATACGTTATACAGGAGTTGTTAGTGATTAATTTTAAACATCCCATAGTCAATAGGGAGAACGCAAGACATAATTTTACTAAAGTCGGCATTATTGCTTTAGCTATTCCCACAATTGTTATATCAATGACAACACCCGTTGCTGCCGAAACAACAAAAGAAACAAAAACAATAAAGCAGGAAAATAATGTAAAAGAACTGGATACCATGATAGTGACTGCTAAAAAGGGCACTGATAACCGATTAAATCGACTTGCTGGAACACAAACTGATCCGACGTATAAAAGTGATTTTAAAACCTTAGATCCTGTAACTATCAATACTATTAGTCAGCAAGACTTAGACACCGTTAAATTTACCAATCCTTATCAAGTATTAGCGCGAGTTCCAGGAGTGTCTTTGTCGCGTAATCTGAGATTTCCAAATGGTGGTCGAAGCTATACGGTTAATTTAATGGATGGTATTTCAGTGCGTGACCCGTTAAGAGGAAAAGTCACCGATATAATAAATTTTGATCAAGATGAAATTCAACGTATTGAAGTTACGAAAGGACCAGCATCGGCTTTATTTCCCAGTAATGCGTTTGGTGGGGTGATAAATGTCATCACTAAAGATCCCCCAGAAAAAGCTGTGCGTCGGGTTTGGATGGAAGGCGGCGCGAATGACACCAATCATCGGTTGCGTGGTGGTGGTAGCATGGCCGGTAAATTAACTGATTTAGGCTATTCAGATTTAGGATATCGCTTGAGTTTTAATATTTGGGATGTCCCCTCATGGCGTACCAACACAATGCAGTCACGCGAAGTAGGCAGTGGTAAATTAGCATATCAAATTAATGATGACTCTAAATTAACCTTTAGAGGTGAATATATACACTCAATAACATCTGAGGGTAATTCACTAACTGAAAAGCAATTTAAAGACAATTCGCAACAAGCCTCAGGCTATTCGTCTTATTCCGACACCGACATAATGACTTATTATCTTGATTATGAAAATAAAGTCAGTGAAGACGGATTTTTAAAAGCCTCTTACGGGGTGCGTAATGACAAAGGGTTTGGTTTTGCCAGTTTCAGCGGTCCTGCGGACAATAATTACTTAGACATGGACGGTAAAGTCGCTTATCGCCATCATTTCAATCCCTTAGATTCTTATTTTACCATCGGCTTAGAAACGGTTAATGGCAACGACAATACTAAGAGTTACAATAATAACTTGGCAAACCCGTTAAAATCAGGTGATAAATTGATTCAGCATTTTAGTGTTGATAAATTTCAAGCCTCGCCGTTTTCCCAATTAGAAGTTTCACCGTTACCCTGGATGCACTTAACCGCAGGAGCGCGTTACGATGATATTACTTATGATGCTGACAATAAATTAATGAACAAAAATACCACCAGTCATTACACGCATTTTTCACCTAAATCAGGGCTAACCTTAGATTTACCTTGGCAACAAAAACTCTGGTTTAACTATTCCTTTGGTTTTGCACCGCCGACACCGAATTTGTTATTTACTAATACCATTCCCGATGCCAATTTAAAATCTGAAATTGCAGAAAATCGTGAAGTTGGTTTACGCGGATCGCTTTTAGAGTCGTTTAATCAAAAACTTGATTATGAAATCGCTTATTACAATACCGATGTTACTGATTATATTGTTAATCAGTATCTCTATACCGATAAACGCACACGTCTCGATGTCAATAAATCGGTTAATGCCGGTAAAGTTAATTTACAAGGCTTAGAAACCAGTATTCGCTATAGCCCAATCAAATATTTACGTTTTGAAGTTGCCCACACCTATTCAGTGAATAAATACCGTCAATTTATTGATGGCGTTAATGATTACAGCGGCAATATTGTTGCGCAATCACCAACGCATAACGTTAATGCTCGCATGACCATTAGCCCTATTAAAAAATTGAATATTGAATTTGAAGCCATTGCTATGACAGATTATTACACCAATGCCAATAATAATCTTGACCCTAGTGGCACTTATCAACACCCTGTGATGCTTAATTTAAGAACCAGTTACGAAGTAGGCCCTGCGGAACTGTGGTTACACGCACTTAATTTAACCAATGCCCAGGCGGCGCGAGTAGCTTCAGCGGCACGCGGTACGGTGACACGAGCATACAGTGCAATTGAAGACCCGTTAACTATTTATGGTGGTGTAGCGTTTAAATTTTAAAACTCACTTTAATTAAGCCATTTAACAGCAGAGGAAATAAATATTATTAAGCTTAGGTTGCTGATAAGGCAATTTAAGTGGCTAATGCCGTCCCGCTCTGCTTCTTAATTAAACACGGTAAGATTCGATCAACCTAACGATAAATCTATATGAAAAAAAATAATTTAATCAAGCTATTGTGGCTTGTTTTTTTTGTAACAGGGACAATTCCCATCGTTACCCTTGCGCAAGTCAAAGTGGGCATTTTATCGACCCAATTTGTGCTTGAACAAAAATTCAAACTCATGGAACAAGCCGCTAATAAACAAGGCGTTGAACTGGCGTGGACACAAGTTGACCGCGACGGTGAAGCGGGCGTTAAGCGGGTGATGAAGAATGCCAACTTGTTGATTGTGGATGCACCGCGTAATGACGATATAACGCTGATTGAAAGCGTCACAGCAGGAGAGGTAAGTAAATCTGGCCTGCCTACGCTTAATATTAATATGATGAATCCGCCTGATAGATTAAAACCCGTCAATCTTAATGCGGTGGTTGCTGAACGGTTGTTTGCTTATTATTCAGGCGGCACACCGATTAATCACGAACATCTATTTCAGTATCTCAATGCCATGTTAACAGGCAATGATGTCAGTAAAGTACCTGAACCGATACTATTACCGAATGGTGGTATTTATCATCCGAAATTTGCCGAGTTGATTTTTGATAACCTGCCCGCTTATTTGGCATGGTGGGAAAAACAAACAGGCAAACAGTGGAAAAACACGCCTGTGATTGCAATGGAATCCTCTTCCAGCCATATTTCCGATGGACAGTTGCGAATGCTCAATGAGACGGTGGAAGGTATTGAAAAAGCAGGCGGTGTGCCGTTGGTTTTTTATCGCTCAACGCGCGTCGGTAGAAATGAAGCCGAAAAAACAGGCGGTAAACCTGCCGCTGCGGCTGACAGTGGTCGCCCAGCGCAATCAGCCTCCACCGATGCCAAACCTGAGCGCGGTCGCGGTCGTCCAGACGTTGAAACCAACACTGCAAACGATCGCGGTTTTCCCAATCCTAAAGCCACAAAAATCGTTGAAGTCAATGAGCCGTTGCTCACCCTAGACGGCAAAGTGATTGCCAATGTGTTGCTGGTGAATACTTTTTTAGGCAGTAATCCTGACGGCAGAAAAGCGTGGCATCAAGCAATGGGTATTCCCGTTATTAATATCCTGTCATATCGCACAGGGACACGCGCCGATTATTACAAAGACTTGGTGGGCGTAAGCAGTTTTTATCTGCCGATGACCTTGACCAATGCCGAATACATTGGGATGCAAGACCCCGTGGTATTAGCGGCGAATGAAGGCGGTGAAATGGTTACCATACCTGAACAAATGACCATGTTGATAGGCAAGGCGATGAATCTTGCCAAACTGCAAACCATGAACAACGCCGATAAAAAAGTCGCGCTGTTATTCTGGAATCACCCGCCAGGTGAAAAAAATCAGGGCGCGTCCAATATGAATGTACCGCGTTCGATTGAATATATGATTAGTGAATTACGCAAAGACGGCTATCAATTTGATGTCGTCAAAGAGCAAGAAATCATTGATGCAGTTTCAGTGATGTTAAGGCCGCGTTATCGCAAAGGTGAAATAGACGCGCTAATGAAAACGGCACATTGGGATTTTCTCCCCTTAGCCACTTATAAAACATGGTTCGCGACCTTGCCCGCGTCGGTTCAGCAAGACATCGTTGGTCATTTTGGTGAACCCGAAACCAGCAAATGGTTAGCCGATAAAGACGGTGTGCGCGGGTTTGTGATTCCGCGTATGAAACTGGGCAATTTAGTAATGATGCCGCAACCTGCTCGCGCGGAAATGGCGGATGATGAAACCGAGAAAAAATTATTTCATGACACCAAAGCCCCGCTCAATCATTCTTATTTAGCAGGCTATTTGTGGATTCGTGAACAATTCGCCGCTAATGCCATTTTGCATTTTGGTACGCACGGTTCACAAGAATGGACGCCTGGCAAAGAGCGCGGTTTATGGGCATTCGATAATCCCAATTTATTGGTCGGTAATACGCCTGTTATCTATCCGTATATTGTCGATAACATCGGCGAAGCGATTCACGTTAAACGTCGTGGACGCGGTGTGATTGTCAGTTATCAAACGCCCGCGTTTGCCCCTGCGGGTTTATCGGATGATTTTGTCAAAATCAACGACAGCATTCGAGAATATCACGCGCTGGACAATGGCCCTGTGAAAGAAAGCACGCAAAAATCCATCGTAGAACAAGCGGTGAAAATGAATATTCACCAAGATTTAAAACTATCCCCCGAAGATTTGAATACCAAATTTGCCGATTCATTACGCGGTATTGAAGATTATCTGGAAGAACTCGGCACTGCCATGCAGCCTTTGGGTTTACACACCTTGGGCAAAGATGCCGAACGCGGACATTTAATCAATAACGTCATGCAGATGCTGGGGCAACCGCTGTACCAATTGTTAGGCGTGGATGCCAAAGTGGTCTTTCGCGGCGATTATAAACAACTGCAACAAACCAAACCCTATAAATTCGTTGAAGAATGGGTGTTTTCGGATAAACCCGTAGCAGAAATTACCGATGAAAAACTTCGCGCTCAAGTGGAATTGGGGCGTAAATATCTGGTGGATTTATACGCCAAACATGAAATAGAAGGCGTGAATGCAGGTCTATCGTCACGCTGGATAGACCCGTCTTATGGTGGTGATCCGATACGCAACCCAGACGCACTGCCGACGGGACGTAATATGTACGGTTTTGATCCCTCGCGTGTGCCGACTCGTGCGGCTTATGAGGCGGGTAAAAAATCCATTGAGGAGTTAATCGTTAATTATAAATCTACGCATGGCGGGCAGTTCCCTGAAAAACTCACATTTACCATGTGGAGTACCGAAACTATGCGCCACATGGGAATGCTGGAAGCACAAATTATGTACGCGATGGGCGCGAAACCCATCTGGGATAAAGGCGGACGAGTTACAGGTATGGAAGTCATTCCAAAAGAGGAATTAGGCAGGCCTCGTATTGATACCGTGATTTCGCTGACGGGTTTGTATCGGGATCAATTCCCCAATGTCATGGAACGGTTTAATGAAGCCATTGTGATGATTGCGAAACTCAATGAATCTGATGAGTTGAATTTTATCAGTCGCAACACCAAACGCATTAAAGCGGAATTACTGCAACAAGGCGTTAAAGAGGAGCAAGCAGAAGAGTTTGCCCTGACGCGGATTTTCGGTAATGAAAGCGGTGATTACAGTACCAAATTAACCAAAGCCACCTTAACATCGGATAAATGGGAAAAAGGTGATGGTAAATTGGCAAACTTATATCTGTCGCGGATGTCGTGGGCGTATGGCCCGAATACCGCCAATTGGAGTAAAAAACTGCAAGACGGCAAAGGTAATGAACTCAATGCGTATGCCGCGCAATTAAAAGGCACGAGTGCCGCAGTGTTCTCGCGCTCATCCAATTTACGCGGTTTGCTGGATATGGATCATCCATTTGAATATCTGGGCGGTATTTCCTTAGCCGTACAGCATTTGGACGGTAAAGCCCCGCAACTCTATATTTCCAATATGCGTGATCCGAATAAAACCAAGCTGGAAAGCGTGGAAAAGTTTATGGCAAAAGAGTTGCGTGCGGTCTATCAGCATCCTAATTGGGTGAAAGAAATGCAGAAAGAGGGTTACTCAGGCACGTTGCAAATGCTCAACACCGTCAATAATTTCTGGGGCTGGCAAACGATGGATAAAAATGTGGTACGCGACGACCAGTGGCAAGAATTTCATGAAGTGTATGTGAAAGATAAATACAAGCTGGGAACGCGCGAATGGTTTGAAAAATCCAATCCGACCGCGTTAGCACAAATTACTGAACGCATGATTGAAGCTATCCGCAAAGATTACTGGAAAGCCGATGAACAAACCAAAAAGGAACTGGTAGAAATTTATCAGGAAATTGCCAAAAAGCACGATGT
>CANNNV010000146.1 GCA_947506155.1 Methylococcaceae bacterium | reverse complement strand
ATAGGCGGCGCAAAAAGAATACGATTACTCTCTGGCGAGTGGGTCAATAGAGATATAGTCGGAGCGCGTAATATCTTGTTACGCGCCTTGGTAGATACACCCCACGTTTTTAACGTGGCAGTTAACGAAAGTTAAGAAAAAAGTATCGGACTGGTTATGAGTGAAAAACAACCCGAAAATCCATTGCATGGCGTAACCTTGGAAACTTTACTGACTGAGTTAGTGGCCGCTTACGGTTGGTCTGAACTAGGCAGCTTAGTAGACATTAGGTGTTTTAATAACGATCCCAGCATCAAGTCTAGTCTGAAATTTTTAAGAAAAACGCCGTGGGCGCGTAAGCAGGTTGAAGAGCTTTATCTGAATAGATCATAAGTAAACATTAGAACTGGCGATACCCTCGATGAAAAAGTGTTAAAATTATGCTTTTATTTTCTTCCTAACTAAATCAAATGCAAGATACTAACTGGAATGACTATGCTCTGGAAACTCAGGCAATAAGGGCAGGGCACAAACGAACTCATGAAGATGAGCACAGCCTGCCGATTTTTGCCACGTCCAGTTATGTGTTTGCAAGTGCCGAAGAGGCTGCTTTGCGCTTTACCGGACAAAAACCGGGCAATATCTATTCGCGTTTTACCAATCCAACAGTGAATGCTTTTCAGGAAAGACTGGCACTCATGGAGAAAGGTGAACGCTGCCTAGCATTCGCCTCCGGCATGGCAGCCATTATGGCGGTCGGTATGGGGCTACTTAAAGCCGGCGACCATGTCGTGTGTTCGCGCGGCGTGTTCGGCAATACTGTGTTGATGTTTCAGAATTATTTCGGCAAATTCGGGGTTGAAACCGACTTTGTTGATTTAATTGATTGCTCGGCCTGGGAAGCGGCGATTAAACCAAACACCCGATTTTTGTTTCTGGAAACGCCGTCTAATCCGTTGATTGAAATTGCCGATATTTCCGAACTTGCCGACATAGCTCATAAACACGATTGTTTGCTGATTGTAGATAATTGTTTTTGTACCCCGGTTTTGCAAAAACCGCTGGAGTTGGGTGCAGATATTGTGGTGCATTCGGCAACCAAATATATAGATGGCCAGGGGCGTTGTGTCGGCGGCGCGGTCGTTGCTAGTAATGACATTATAGAAAAGTCTATTTACCCTTATCTACGCACTGGTGGTGCCACGATGAGTCCTTTTAATGCCTGGGTATTTCTGTCCGGGCTAGAAACGCTGTCCATCAGGATGAAAGCACATTGTGATAGCGCTTTTGAGTTGGCCAAGTGGCTGGAGCAGCAGGCCGGTATTGCCAAAGTGCATTATCCGGGACTGCAATCGCATGCTCAGCATGAATTGGCCCTGCGCCAGCAAAGTCATTTTGGTGGCATAGTCAGTTTTGAGCTGAGCGGCGGCAAGGAACATGCCTGGAAGCTGATAAATGCCACCGAAATGCTGTCCATTACCGCTAATCTGGGTGATGTCAAAACTACAATCACTCATCCGGCAACCACCACCCATGGCCGTTTAAGCCCCGAAGTTCGAGCTGCTGCCGGTATCCAGGATGGTTTGGTCAGAATTTCAGTAGGCCTGGAAGATATTGAAGATATTAAAAAAGATATTCTACGAGGCTTGTAAGGCGAAAATCATCTTGCGCTGGCATTTCAGTTTACGAATTTGCCAGTAAGTCATCCAGTTTCTTTTGTTGCTCCAGCGCATACAAATCATCAAAGCCGCCGACATGGTAATCTCCGATATAGATTTGGGGAACCGTGCGGCGGTTAGTTTTTAGCATCATCTCTTCTCTTAAACCGGGTTTTGCATCCACATTAATTTCTGTGTAGCGGGCGCCTTTTTTGTCGAGCAGGCGTTTAGCCATCACGCAATAAGGACAAATGTTAGTCGTGTAAATTTGTATTTCCGGCATAGTGTAATTAAGGGTCGCTAATAAAAGTGTTCATTTTAGCGATTAAGGTGTTGCTATTCAATGTTGATCGTGGCTATACCACGGCGGAAAAGCGGGATTTCTTAGCCAATTAGGTAAACTAATCGTAACTATTTGGTTTCACTGGTTGTTTTTATTTTCTCGATAAAACACTATATATTGTGCTATTCTAGTTTTAAAATCACTATATATCGATCACAAGACTTAGATAACCAGTCTTTAAAATTTTTACTACCAACAGAGCCATCACTATGCCGATCAAGCCACATACCATTCCAAATACCGTGACCGAAATACCTTTTCAGGATGCTTCGATGGATATTTGGGATACCAAATATCGTCTAAAAAATAAAGATGGCGTGGCTGTTGACGAGACCATTGACGAAACTTACCAGCGGGTTGCTCTAGCGCTTTCTGAAGTAGAAAAAGGTAAAGCCAAACAGGAGCAGTGTTACCAGGATTTTTTGTGGGTATTGCGGCAAGGTGCTATTCCCGCCGGACGGATTATTTCCAATGCGGGCGCTTTGGAACACAAGCCAGCTACGTCAACGATTAATTGTACCGTATCAGGTACCATCGAAGACTCGATGGATGATATTTTGCACAAAGTACATGAGGCGGGGCTTACCTTAAAGGCGGGCTGCGGAATCGGGTATGAATTTTCTACCCTACGACCCAAGAATGCCTATGTTTCCGGAGCAGGCGCTTATACTTCCGGCCCGCTATCGTTCATGGACATCTATGACAAGATGTGTTTTACCGTGTCTTCTGCTGGCGGCAGACGCGGCGCACAAATGGCGACTTTTGATGTCGGCCATCCCGATGTAGTCGAATTTATTCGCGCCAAACGTGAAGACGGGCGATTGCGCCAGTTTAATTTGTCATTGCTGATCACTACCGAGTTTGTTGAAGCGGTTAAAAAAGATCTGCCTTGGCCGCTGTCATTTCCGGTTACTGAAAAAGAAGTCAGCAGTGATAAGCTTGATTTGACTGACAGCAAGCTTATCATCTGGCGTGACCTGCCTGTGCACGACGGTTATATTCTTAATGACGACGGCCTGGTTGCCTGCAAAATAAGCAAAATCATGCCGGCGCGCCGTTTGTGGGACATCATCATGAGTTCAACTTACGACTATGCTGAACCAGGCTTTATTCTGATCGACAAAGTTAACGAGATGAATAATAACTGGTTTTGCGAAAAAATCAGGGCGACAAATCCATGCGTAACCGCTGATACCCGCTTACATACTCAATACGGTATGGCAAAAATTGGCGACCTTTACGCCAGTGGTGCAGCATTACAGGTAACAGTCGATCATCGCGCGCTCGGTTTAAAAGACAAAGGCGCAACTACACGACCTGCTAAACCTGCCTTTATGACAGCCGCCTCGGCAGACATTTACCGAGTAACTACACGCGATGGCTATGAAATTAAAGCAACCGCTGGTCATGACTTTTATACCGACCAAGGGAAAATCAAATTAAAAGATTTAAAGTTAGGTGACAAATTACTGATTCAATCCGGAAAAGGTCAATTTGGACAGCAAGGAGATAAGAACTTTGGCACCTTATTGGGTTTAATCACTGGTGATGGTCATTTCACCAATCGCGGTAAACAGCAACAAGCCGCCGTTATTAATTTGTGGAACGACGATCGTGGTTTTGCGCCAAAATTAGTTGCTTATATTAATCAATTATTAGCCTCAACTGCGTTCCAACATAACGCACAAAAAAGCTATACGGTTTCAGCTGTTGCGATTCCTGATCGCAATTTGATTATGATTCGCTCAGTGCTATTGGCGAGAGTATTGGAATTTTACGGTTTTAATAAAGCCAGTAAACTCAGTGTTCCTGAAGTTATTTGGCAAGGCAATGAGGACTGTGTAAAAGCTTATTTAAGCGCTTTATTTCAAGCGGATGGCACGGTTCAGCGTGACGATAAGCATCATTATTGCACAATACGTTTAGCATCAAGCCATCCTGAGTTACTTAAAAATGTACAAATACTATTAAGTAATTTTGGCGTTTTTTGTCGAATTCTCAATCGACGTAAAGCCTCTTTTAGAATGTTGCCAGATGGAAAAGGCGGGCAAAAAGCTTATGCTTGCAAAGCAGATTATGAATTAATTATTGGCTCAGAATCGCGTGATATTTTTATGCAGGAAATTGGATTTTTAGGTAAGGAAAAAAACAAAAAGTATTCTGAGTGGGCAGAAAACCTCACTAGAGCTAAAGAAAATAACTTTACCAGTCCAATTACTAGCATTGAATACATGGGTAGGGAAGCTGTTTACGATACTACCCAAGATGACAATAATACACTTATATTCAATGGCTTAGTGACTGGAAACTGCGGTGAACAACCGTTGCCGCCTTACGGTTCCTGCCTGCTAGGCTCGATCAATCTGACCCGCTTTGTTAAAAATCCATTCACCCAAGAAGCCAGCTTTGACTGGGACACTTACCGCAAAGCCATCAAGATTTTCACCCGGATGCTGGATAATGTGGTGGAAATTAACGGACTGCCACTGCCTCAGCAACGCGAAGAAATTACCAATAAGCGTCGTCACGGCATGGGTTATTTAGGACTCGGTTCCACCGTCACCATGATGGGCATGCGCTACGGCGATACACCGTCCTTGGAATTTACCGAAGAAGTGACCAAGGTTTTGGCCGTGGAAGGTTGGAAGGCGGGGCTTGCGCTAGCCAAGGAAAAAGGCCCTGCGCCGATCATGGAGCAAATGTTTACCGTGACCGGCGAGATGCTGCACAAACGCCCTGAAATGGTCGCTGATGGCCATAAAATTGGCGATCGCATACCCGGAAAACTACTACATACTCAATACAGTCGCTATATGCAGCAACTGGGCAGAGCAGAACCCAAGCTGTTCGCTGAACTGATTGAAACCGGCGCCCGCTTTACCCACCACAGCTCTATTGCGCCAACTGGCTGCGTTGTGCCTAATACCTTAATTATCACTGATAAGGGATTACAAAAAATAAAAGATCTAGGTGATGTTCAAGGTCAGCAATGGCAGGATGTTGATTTTAAAGTATCGACTGATGATGGTTTCAAACAAGCGACGCAATTTTTTATCAATGGCAAAGCAGAAACAGTAAAAATTACCACTTTTTATGGTAGAACCCTAGAAGCCACAGGGAATCATCAACTCAAAGTAATTTGTCCTGAAAATGGCTATGTATGGAAAAAACTAGAAGATATTAAACAAGGCGATGTAATTCCTAGCTTAGTCAATAATTACCCTGTTGATATAAAACAAGCAACAACCTTAGATATTAGTTCAGCACATGATGAAGGACATTATTGCAATAGAGGGGGATTTGTTAATCCTACCACCTTGAATGCAGATATTGCCTTGTTTATTGGTTTTTTACAGTCTAATGGTAATGTAAAAACAGAGCGACACATCCGCTTATATCATCATGTGGATTACGCTGAAAAAACCTTTGAAAAAATGGCAATGATATTACATGAACAGTTTAATATCGAATGTATGCCAAAACAGTCAGAGGGTGATAAATACGTCAACCTAAAAGAATTACATATTCATTCTTTACACCTCGTTAGCTGGTTAGAGCTTAATGGTTTATCTAAAGATAAATCTACTACCATTACCGTGCCATCGTTAATTATGCTGGGCGGTCGAGATATTATTAATGCCTATATTAAAGGTTTATTTGAAGGCGATGGTAGCATCTCTAAAAATTCCATTGCTTTTACCAGCGTTTCCGATGCTTTTGTTAGTGACTTGCAAGTATTAATGCAATCTGTTGGCATCGTTGCTAAAAAAGACATTTCTGTAAAAGCAGACGCAGATGGTCATAAAGGCGATAAAGATGTCCATCGTTTGTCGGTTAATCATTACATCGACAGAAAGCGCTTCATGGCGACTATTGGTTTTATCTCCAATAAAGGCGATGTTGTCATTGAATCATCAAGGAATGAAAACAGGCGTCAATTAAGAAGTTCAATTTTGGAAACAATAGGTTTGGCCTTTGGTAGAACCACGCCGCCTGCTATTTTTAGTCAAATCGATATTTTTCAAAACACGCTGTCCGATGAGATATTTTTTGAAGAAGTCACCGCTATCGAAACCGGTTTTTCGGATACCTACGATTTATCTGTGCCTGAAAATGTTACCTACACCGCAAATAATCTGATTTCACATAATACTATCTCTCTATCCCTGGCTAACAACGCTAGCAATGGCATAGAACCGAGCTTTGCGCATCATTATTCGCGCAATGTAATCCGTGTTGGGAAAAAATCTAAGGAAAAAATCGATGTCTTTTCGTTTGAGCTCTTAGCTTACCGGGAAATGGTTAATAATGATGCCATGCCTTACAGCGACAATCCAGACCACCAATTACCTGATTATTTTATAGCGGCAGATGATGTAACTCCAACCCAGCATGTTGATGTTCAGGCGGCGGCGCAAAAATGGATAGATTCATCGATCTCTAAAACGGCTAATGTACCTACTGATTATCCGTATGAAGATTTCAAATTTATTTATGAATATGCTTATGACAAGGGCTTGAAGGGTTGTACCACCTTCCGTTTTAATCCTGAGGTTTTTCAAGGCGTGTTAGTTAAGGAATCTGACTTGGAAAACACCACCTACCAGTTCACACTGGAAGATGGTCATGTCGTTGAATTAAAAGGTAATGATGATGTGGAATACGACGGCGAAATTCACAGTGCAGCAAACTTGTTTGATGCTTTGAAAGAAGGCTATTACGGTAAGTTTTAAATCCAAAAAATAAGTTGATCGGTAGGAGCTACTACTAAGTAACAAAAAATATACTCAATCGTACTAAAATGTAGACAAATATAATCTAAAACATGAAGAGCGATAATAAATTTGACAAACCAACGATTTCATGTAAATTGCGACTGTGGGTAATGTTTACCTACAAGAGAAAGT
>CANNNV010000145.1 GCA_947506155.1 Methylococcaceae bacterium | reverse complement strand
TTGAACACTCATTCTGGCAACTTGAACACCGATTCTGGAAAAACCCAAAAAAGTGTTCAGCTTGAAACCAGAATCAGTGTTCAGGTTAAATCAGAATAGGTGTTCAGCTTGGATCAGAATGGGTGTTCAGGTTGAACCAGAATATGCACTGGAGGCCAGTCTGGATCCGTTGATCACAATTAATTCAGAGGGCAAGATAACCGATGTCAACTTGGCAATGGAATTCATCACGGGATGGTCCAGGGACAAACTTATTGGCTCTTATTTTATAAATTACTTTACCGAGTCCTCGAAGGCGCTAGAAGGCTATCGAAAAGTTTTCCATGAAGGAAGGGTTCGCGACTATGCGTTGGAAATTCGGCATCGTAACGGTCATTTAACCCCGGTTTTGTATAACGCCAGCGTTTATAAAAATAAAGCAGGGCAAGTAGTGGGGATATTTGCTGCCGCCCGTGATATTACCGAAATTAAACGGATAGAAACGGCATTGAAAATTAGTGAAGTGCACTTTAAAACCATGTTTAATCAGGCACCTTTGGGCATCGCCTTGATTGATTCGTTAACAGGACGTGTCTATTCGGTGAACCCTATGTTCGCCAAAATTGCAGGCAGAACTATCGACGAAATGATGACTATTGACTGGATGAGTATTACCCATCCTGACGACGTGCAAGCCGACCTGGATAATATGGCGCTATTGAATGCTGGAGAAATACCAGGATTTCAGATGGAAAAGCGCTATCTTAAGCGCAATGGCACACCAGTCTGGATCAATATGACTATTGCCCCCATTTATGTAGAGGATAAAACGCATCCCCGCCACCTTTGCATGATTGAGGATATCACCGAGCGCAAGGCGATTGAACAAAAAATCAACCAACTTGCCTATTATGATCAACTCACCGAGTTACCCAATCGCCGCATGTTGCGGGAACGGCTAAAACACAGCATCGATATGAAACGGCGTGACGGCAAACAGTTAGCCTTACTGATGCTGGATTTGGATCGTTTTAAAATTGTTAATGATAGTCTGGGGCATCTAGCCGGCGATGAATTATTGCAACAAATCGCAGTCCGGCTCAGGGCAAGATTGCGTGACGTTGACATGGTCGCGCGTTTGGGCGGCGATGAATTTATTATACTGTTGGAAGATATAGCTCAGTCCGAAGATGCGGCACGCGTGGCCAAAGAAATCATTTCTGATTTAAACAAACCTTTTTGTCTGAGTCAGCGCGATAATATCCGAATTGGTGTCAGCATTGGTATTAGCCTCTATCCGGAACACGGCGACAATCCTGACATCCTGATAGATCATGCCGATGCTGCGCTGTATAAAGTCAAAGATGCCGGACGCGGTTGCTTTGCCTATTTTTCCGAAGACCTGACAATTGCCGCCTTGGTACGCATGACTTTAGAAACACGGCTGCGCCACGCGATTGAGCAACAGGAGCTACGTATTTTCTATCAACCACAAGTGAATATTGCCAGTGGCCGCATAGTCGGAGCTGAGGCCTTATTACGTTGGGAAGATCCTGCACAAGGACTGATTTTGCCACTGCACTTCATCCCTCTAGCCGAAGCAACAGGTTTGATTGTGGAGATTGGTGGCTGGGCGCTGAGGGAAGCCTGCCGACAGGGTCGACAATGGCTGGATGAAGGCTTACCACCATTAACCTTAGCCGTTAATATTTCCCCATATCAATTTCTCCGTAGCGACATTTCTACCTTGGTAGCCACTGTGTTAAGCGATACCGGCTTTCCAGCCGAGCAATTGGAACTGGAAATAACCGAACAGGGATTAATGGGCAATCAAGATAATATAACAGACACGCTTACTAAGCTTCGCGGTCAAGGTGTTAATATTGCTATTGATGACTTTGGCTCCGGATATTCCTCGCTGGCTTGTCTGAAAAAATTTCCAGTGAATCAATTAAAAATCGATAAAGGCTTTATCGAGGATACTTGTTTTCATCAAGAGGATCTAAAAATAGCGGCCATCATTATAGCCATGGGGCATATTTTGGGTTTTAAAGTTCTGGCCGATGGCGTGGAAACCCGAGAACTGCTGGCATTTTTGCAAAAAAAAGGTTGTGATATATACCAGGGCTATATCAAAAGCAAACCATTGTCGGCACAAGATTTTGCCCAGTTATTACGTAATCAGCAGCAGATAAAATAGGGGTCCAGTTCTACTTGCTTCATAATACACACCTTGTTAGAATAATTTGTAGTTGCTCAGAGAACGCTTAGGTTTGCTCTACGATGGTAACTTAATTTTTAAAGTAAAGACTACAATTCACTTTCAGCAAAAATCAGGCGATAGGTGGAAGTCTTGACTAATCGTAAAATAACCGTCGGATGAACGGGGCTAGTCTGTGAAGTGAACGGTGCAATTACCGTCAGCAGCAGAAACCAGTGAGCAGTAGCGATACACGCTCACTCTTAGGAAACTAGGAATCCGTCAAAATGCGAGCCTGATAGCATTTTCCACAACGGTAATGACTCTCGGCTTATCGCCCCAACCTAACAGATTGAAACAGGAATCCTTAATGTCACAAAAAATTTTAGACGTAGTAAAGCCAGGTGTTGTAACAGGTGATGATGTACAAAAAATCTTTGCGATTTGCAAAGCAAACAGCTTTGCGTTACCTGCGGTTAATGTCATTAATACGGATTCGATTAATGCTGCGCTAGAAGCTGCCGCGAAAGTAAAATCGGCTATCGTGATCCAGTTTTCCAATGGCGGTGCTGCATTTGTTGCCGGTAAAGGTCTGAAAGCCGAAGGTCAACAAGCCGCTATTTTGGGCGCTATCTCTGGTGCGCAACATGTACACGCAATGGCCGAAGCTTATGGTGTACCGGTTATTTTACATACCGACCACGCAGCGAAAAAACTACTGCCTTGGATAGACGGCTTACTGGATGCAGGCGAAAAACATTTTGCTGCCACCGGTAAACCCTTGTTTAGTTCGCACATGCTGGAT
This sequence comes from Methylococcaceae bacterium, assembly GCA_947506155.1. Taxonomy (GTDB): domain Bacteria; phylum Pseudomonadota; class Gammaproteobacteria; order Methylococcales; family Methylomonadaceae; genus Methylobacter_A. The sequence goes on along the minus strand of CANNNV010000145.1, from coordinate 3,997 downwards.
TTGTCTGAAGAAAGTCTGGAAGAAAACATAGAAATTTGCGGTCAATATCTGGCGCGCATGTCTAAAATGGGCATGACGCTGGAAATCGAATTAGGCTGCACCGGTGGTGAAGAGGACGGCGTTGACAACAGCGATATGGATCATTCTTTGCTATACACCCAGCCTGAAGATGTCGCTTATGCCTATGAAGAATTAAGCAAAATCAGCCCACGCTTCACTATTGCGGCTTCATTCGGCAATGTTCACGGTGTTTACAAGCCGGGCAATGTTAAATTGACACCTAGTATTTTGGCTAATTCGCAAAAATATGTGTCTGAGAAATTCGGTGTGCCGACTAATACGCTGGACTTCGTATTTCACGGCGGCTCAGGTTCTACCGCTGAAGAAATCAAGCAATCGATTAGCTACGGCGTGATCAAAATGAACATCGATACCGATACCCAGTGGGCAACTTGGGAAGGCATCATGAACTACTACAAACAAAACGAAGGCTATTTACAAGGTCAAATCGGCAATCCTGACGGTGATGACAAGCCCAACAAAAAATACTACGATCCACGCGTTTGGCAACGTGCGGGTGAAGTCGGTATGGCAGTACGTTTAGAGCAAGCGTTTCGTGAATTGAATGCGGTTGATGTTCTGTAAGCTAACGCACAATAAACACTAGGTTTAGTGGTGGTGGGTTAAATCTGCTGCTTTATAGATTTTAGCCCACCACGCTTTTCTTAAATCTTAATGTCGTAATTAAGACTCGCGGTGTTATCCTACCGTTTTAACTCATGACTACCCAAGGATGTTTATGCGAAATAAAGCGATCTTATTCAGTTTAATGTTAGTTGCCACTCACCCAGTGCTGGCTGAGCAGACCTTGCTCGAAGGTGTAGCAAAGCAAGTAGTAAAAGATACCGTTAAGGAAGCTGTACCTGTAGAGGTAAAAAAAGCCGCCGAAACGGCAACCCAAACATTGGACAAAGCCAAAGCCGCTCCTGCTGCGCATCAAGAAGTAGCAAAAGAAGCTGTACCTGTAGAGGTAAAAAAAGCCGCCGAAACAGCAACCCAAACATTGGACAAAGCCAAAGCCGCTCCTGCTGCGCTTCAAGAAGTCGCAAAAGAAGCCGTACCTGTAGAGGTAAAAAAAGCTGCTGAAACAGCAACCCAAACATTGGACAAAGCCAAAGCCGCTCCTGCTGCGCTTCAAGAAGTCGCAAAAGAAGCTGTACCTGTAGAGGTAAAAAAAGCTGCTGAAACGGTCAAAACCGACAAAGTGGCTACTGAAAATTTGAAAGCTAAAGCTGAACATGCGCCCAAGGCTATCAAGAGCAAAGTTAAACAAAAGACGACAGAAAAAGCACTAAAGCCGATTCGTTAAGCCCCACAAATAAAAAAAGGCCGGTTGATTCCGGCCTTTTTTTTATTTGTGGCAGCAGCTTTTTAGTGTGTCGGGCACGAAAGCCACATCGCTAATTATTGTGGTGATGGCCATTTGCAGCCATCACTTTTTTGACGAACGGATCGTTTTCCATATCACCGAAGTCAGTGGCATCTATATGTCTGTAATTGGCAATTTCTTCAACATCTAATGGTTTCTTGCGAGCTACTGATAGCGCTTCTATTTCAACAAGATGAAGCTCAACAGTTCCAACTTTATCTTTTTTAATAATACTTGCTGGCAATTTCTCATCAGTCAACCATACCACTTCAATAGCCTGCTTGCCTATTTTCCCCTTATACATTTCAGCGTTACGGTTCATTGCATGAGTTTTTTTAACCCATTTAAGCGCATCTAATTCTGACTGACTCAGCATATTAGATAGCTTATCCCAATTAAAATTCATATTATTGGTCGGCATATCTGCAGGCATGTATTCGACAGCCGTTTTATCGGCATGATAAAGCTTGCGATATTGAATAGTATCATTGATCGTTCGTAACCATATTTCGCCATGATCACCATTCTCATCTTGCGTCTGAATCATATTGGATGTACGCCAAAAATACCAAGCATTGATAGCAGGTACTTTAGCTTTATTATGCAAAAATACTTTCGTCACATAACGGCAGGCGACTTCAGTCGGTTGTTGAACACTATTACTGGTACTATCAGAGAAGCCGGATACAGCAAAACTAACAAGAATTAGACCGATTACAAGTTTTAAAAAAATTGATATTTTCATAGTGTGTTTAATTTTGGATCAAATAAAAAAAGGGATACTAATATCCCTTTTCATTAACGCGAACAATAACTAGTTTCTACAATGAAACAGCTATCCTCTTAAGTATTGCTAGAGAACTTACTTTGCAAATCCTAACGCTTCTGCCATTACATGATAAATAACATTTTGTTCTACGATGCCATGAAACAAATGAGCTTTCGGACCGTAAGCAAAAATAGCTACATCTTCTGCAGCATGCGTTTCAGAATTAAGAGGGATACTCGCCTCTTGTAGATAATCAGGGTTCGTTACCAGAGCACTGGTGAGCACTGGTCGTCCATTCGCAGGCGAATAAGATGTCGGGTTATGACCTTCGCTACCCGATGCCCATGGGCCTTTTGCTTCATTAAACGATTTTGTACCGGCAGGTTGAGCATTGGAAGCGCCGGTATAACCAGTACCATTAGCGTAGTTCAACGTGGTATAAGGCAGGCCTAGCATATCTAGGTCAGGGGTAGTTGCGCCCACGCCTTGGGTTAATCCCAAAATAGGATTGCCGCGCTGTGGATAACCACCGATGGTAAATACATGGCTATGATCCGCTGTAACTATGATTAGCGTATCTTTAGGGTCGGTTTTTTTAATGGCGGCTAAGACAGCGGCAGAAAGTTGCTGAGTTTCGGTCAGTGCTCTATAAGCATTCCCCGAATGGTGAGCGTGGTCGATGCGTCCACCTTCCACCATCAGGAAATAACCATTCGGATTCTTTTTCAGAATATCGATAGCTTTAGTTGTCATGTCGGTTAGGGAAGGCTCACCGGCTTTGTCATGAGTGAGGCGATCAACTTCATAATGGACATGAGAAGGCTCGAACAAGCCAAGTAAATGATCGGTAGCATTTGGGTCTATTGCATCAAAGTCTGCTTTATTCCAGACATATTTTGAATTAGTTTTTTTCAACCAATCAGTTGTTAAATTACGACCATCCTTACGCTTGCCGGCAACGCCGTATTCAGGATCGGTAGCAGTATTAGGTAGAAAATAGGTTCGACCACCACCTAAAGCTACATCAATACCACCGGTGACACTAAAATCAACTAATTGTGCTGCAATGTCTGGTACTGTGGCACCAGCAGGTCTATTCGAGTCAGTTTCCCAATCACGATTTGCCGTATGGGCATAAGTCGCAGCAGGTGTGGCATGAGTAATACGAGCCGTAGATACAACACCAGCAGACATACCGTTTGATTTAGCTTGTTCTAGAATTGTAGTGAGTTTGTTGGTATCAACTACATTAGCGTTAAGCTCGCTATGTGCGACATAATGATTAACAGAAAGTGAATCACCTATAGTTTTAACACCTGTAACCATGGCTGTCATGGTAGGTGCTGAGTCAGGTGTTTGTTGATCAACGCTGTAAGTTTTGGATAATGCCAAATAAGGCGCGTACTCGAAAACTAAAGAATTTTCTTCGCCCTTTCCACCTTTTGATTGGCCGTCGTAAATTCGTGACGCAGTAATAGTGGAAATACCCATGCCATCACCAATAAACAAAATAACATTTTTTGCCTTAGTATTGATAGGAACTAAGTTTTTAGCGTTAACGACGGTTTGGCGTCCCGCGTTAAACCAATCTGACGGAGTCGGATCAGCTGCTTGCGCGATACCGGTTGTAAGTACAGCGCTGACACCTGCTACTCGATGTTCCAGTTTTTAGTTTTTTTGTAGTCTGATTCATGAAAAACTCATCCAGCAGCTCGGTACTGCAGCGAAGCCGTCGAACCTAATCGTCCTAAATCTCTCCCAACCATATGTTTACCCGAAGGCATTAACTGAAAAACCTC
>CANNNV010000144.1 GCA_947506155.1 Methylococcaceae bacterium | reverse complement strand
TGCTCCCTTAGTGTAATCGCGTCGGTATTGCATAGTGCCTGTTTATATATGGGGAATAAGTTATCCGTGCCACATTCATTTTTAATACATGATCAAACAATGTGGAAAAATGTTGGGTTGCGAAAAGATGCAACCCAACCTACGCTGCTGTGGCGAAAAATAAAGTATGAATGGATGCCTTTTTCGGCTTATCAATCATTCCAAAATTTACAGGAATGCTTGTTCGAAATATTGGCGAATATCGGTAAGTCATACACCATAAAATTCGCCTGAAAAATGTTAAAAAACTTATGCACTAACCTTAGTACAGGCTATTTTTCGCCTAACGGATATTTCTGCATTATTACCATGATGTTCCATTCAGGCAAGAACTAGCTATTCCACATGATTTAGCTCCTGTGTTATCTATACATAAATTTCCGTCGCCAGTTTGTGTGCCTGTCGGTTTTGCTGTTAGCATGTAAGCATTTGTTGTTACTGTGCTAATGTATAAATTATAAGTTGGCGTTCCGCCTGAAATAGGCACAACCGTTGAAAAAATAGTCGGTGACGCTACAGTTGCTGCTGCCGTACAAGTTGGAGTAAGTAGAGCAGTAGTGCAAGTCAGTACAGCAGCACCACAATAACTCCCATTCTGCAACCGCCACTGCTCCATCGCATTGGCAAAAGTGACCAATGCCGCTTCAGCTTCACCCCGCTTGCCTTTGGTAATATAAGCTTTATAACTCGGCACGGCGATAGACGCCAAAATACCGACAATCGCCACGGTAACCATCAGCTCAATCAGGGTAAAGCCGCGTAGTTTAATTTTCATCGTTAATCATGATTTGTTTCATTTGTTGATAGGCTTCGTCATAACGCCAAGAATGGGGTTCCAATTGATGGGCTTTACGATAATTATTAAAGGCTTCTTGCTTACGGTGGGTTTGCTCGCTGGCTTTGGCCAACCAATACGCCCAATAAGCGGCTTTAGGTTGCGCTTTTTGTTTGGCTTTCGCCAGTTTATAAGCTTTTTCCGCGTAAATCGTCATTGCACTATAATCACCCAGTTTACGATAACTTTTAGCCAGCGATACATGGGCTTGAATGTTTTTATTATCCTTTGCTATCCGCCGCAAACCCTCATCGATTGCCTTTTGGATAAAAGATCGGGCTTTTTCAGAATCCTCCGCCAGTAGCAAATTATCCGCAATTTTGCGTAAAACAACTGTATTATTCGGATCAAGTTCATCGTAACGTTGCAAAACTTCAGCAACGCCAAAAGCGTAAGCATAGCCTTCGTAGCGTTCGGCAAAGCGTTCGTAACCGTTGACGAGGCGACTATCAATTTCCTTGCGTTGGCTCGGCGAATTGAGCAGTAACGTGGTCGTACCCCAGGCTGAAATCGCCATAACGAAAAATACTGCTACATAAGGCAATACCGATTTATGTTGTGTGTTGCGGTTCAGCCAGCTATCCAAGGTGGTAAACGCCAGCGCCCAGGCCACCAGCAATTCAGCTACTTCAGCTTCATTAAAACTAAACGGTTCGACTTCCAAAACAGCAGCAAACACAAAAGCGGGGATTAACGCTAACGGCGATGAGAGTGCGATTCTTATCTGGATTAACCAGAGCGCCGGTTTAAAATTAAGTTTCAACGCCAGCGGAAAGACTAGGCCATAAGCGAGCAGACTGGCAGCAACCAAATAAGTCAAGACCGTTTTACTCCGTGACGCTACCGGCCCGGTCAATAAATTATGCAGATTGGCTTCATCCTGATAACTATTTTGATGAAAAAAATACGGTGGATCAAAGCCTATAATGCGTTGCCCCCAGGATATTTCTTCCATGAACACATAAAAACTGGCGACCGACAATACGACAAAAAACCAGCGCTGCGGGTGTTCTTTATTCAGTGAGATCAGTGTTGAAAAAACAAAGGTAGTTAAAAAACCATAGGTCTGCGCCCATTCGCCGTACAAATCTTCGTAAGTGCTGATGACATAAATGCCCGGATAATACACCACACACAGCGCGTAAAAGCCGACAATCGCCAACGGAATGCCAAACAGAAAAATGGCGATGGGGTTTGCTTTCATGGTTTTAAACTATGGGCAAACTGACGGGTAGCTTGTAGGCGTTTGAACTTGAATTCTGCCGGAAGATTTAATCACTAACTGACGAGAATTAGTTTTAGCAGGTGAACAAAAATAAAAGCTTACATCCGCGCTAATGCGTCCGTCCGGATAATAAGTAACCATACTGGCAGTAGAATTTATAGTAAAACCGGTGTTAAGCACGCCGAAGGTGCTAAGAGTAGGTTCAGCACTATCTTGTGTGAGATTTTGATTGGTGTCGGTAAAAACAAGCCAGCCGCCAGCCCAAGTGCCCACAGGATTAACAATCACCAGGCGATTTGTTTTTATCGCTTCACTTTTAGCCAGCTGCAAGGCGCTTACCAATTTATTAACGGATGTCGTCAGACGATTACTGGCAATTAAGGATTGAAAACTGGGTGCGGCAATCGCCAGCGTAATGCCTATGATGCTGATTACCATCAGTAGTTCGATCAGTGTAAAGCCCTGATTAGAGCGATAGTTATTGATATTCATGGGGATAATAGTGCGGCTGCTGCCTATCATGTATGCAGCAGCCGATACAATATTTACGTTAAGAGGATTTTCAGACGCTGGTTAATTTTTGATTGGCGAAGTGTTTTCTCTAAAATTGAGTCGGCCACTGACGCCACTGGCTCCAACGCCACTGGCTCTACCGACTCCAGTAATAGTCGCATTAGTGATAATTAAATCCGCTAGGCTAGCTCCCGTCGTTGTTCCACCCGTCGTTGTTCCGCCAGTGCTTGTTCCGGCGACTATGGTTCCGGCAGTAACGGTTCCACTGCTGGTCAGGGTCGCGCCTGTGGTTTTTCCTTTAACTTCTGCTCCTGTCGTTGTAATGACTCCGCCTTTAGAAACAGTTATTCCACCGGTGATTATTCCAGAAGTTAGGGTTCCAGCAATAATCGTTCCTCCAACCACGGAGCCTGTATAAGTCGCATTAGTCAGGACAATGACTGGTGTGATTGAGGATGTAGAACCAGAACCAGAAACTAATGTATCTGTTGCCCCTGCCTTGACGCAAGCGTCTACAGCGGCTTGAATTGAAGCATCATTGTAGCTGGTTTGAGTCAGGATAATATTTTTAGTGCTTGTTTTGGCTCTATAAGCGGTAATCGCCGTTTTTATAGCCAAGTCTTGTGTTGTTCCGCAAGTTTTCAGTACAAAGTGTTTATGCCCTGAATCACCTTTTTTGTTGCCCGTTTTGCTGGCATCCAGTTTAGTTGTATCTCCGGCATTTTGAGCACAGGCTTTAAATACTGTCCACACGTCTTTATCATTCAGACTGCTGTCCGAAACTACGACTGGATCTGCATAACCTTTTTTTGCGTCATGATCGATATCGAGGTCTTTCAGTTTTTTATGATAGTTTTTATTCGCAGGATCTTTATCGGAATCGGATACCCCTTTTTTACTGGAATCGGCGATACGCGTGTCTTTATTTTGGCAGCCTCTAATTCTATGATGATTGCCGCTATCCGATACGCTGTCATGAGCGCCACCTTTTTGACTCGATACGGTCCGATTATCATGATTGCCGTTACCGCTATCGCTGCTATCGCTGCTATCGCTGCTATCGCTGCTATCGCTGCTATCGCCTTTATCTAAACATTGACTCATCGCGGTAGCGACAGCTTCTCCATCCGTATCATCCAAGGCCGTATCCGCTACGGTAATGGGTTCAAAATAAGAATGTACTTTGGTTGCCAATGTACTGCGATAGGTACCAGTACAACCGGAAATAACATGCAAAGGTTCGGGATTGGCCGTGCTTCCGGTAGCGGGAGTGTTGTTACAAGAGCCTAAATAGTCGGCATAATCAGGCCCTTTAGTATTTGTATGTCCTTGATGCGCAGCCCAGGCACTAAAGGCAATATGAATGGTATGTTTATTGGTAGGATTACCGGGAGGCACATGACAGATAGTAATTTTTGATGAGGAGTTGTCTCTTGAAGTATTGTTGCTTGGCCCCTTTCCTCCCGAGCCATCACGATCATCCGCATCGGAAACATCGCTATTGCCTTCACTATCATGACTTGATTTATCGTCGTTATCCGTTTTTTTATTTACGGTTTCTTTGTCGTTATCAGCATACCCCGGCATCGAATAACTAGCCATTCCTGCCGTCAGCAACGCACCGATTACCAGAGATAATAGTGTTTTTTTTGATTTCATTATCTATCCGTTTGATTTAGATTATATTCAGCGACTTGATCACGACAAATTCTTTAGAACGATCCGCCTGAACAATTAACCGCAAATTTAGATTCAAGCACTCGCTGTGAGCTGTAATTACCGGATGTTGCAGACACCCATTTTACGTCATAAATTTCAGTACCTTTAAGATCGGCACAGGTACAGGCAGCGCTAGTCATATCATTAAGATTTCCAGTTTCACATTGCGTTTCTGTGGTGCCTCCGGTCAGGCAATAAACTGCCGTTATTGTTGCATTGCCAGTACCGGTAAAAAATGGTGTGGCGCTTACGATAAATTGTGACGCCGCACTCCTGTTGCAGGTCATATCGACAAGGTTGGCCGCATTCAAGCGCTGGGTATTAATGTAATTTTCTGCTAGCCCCAACTCAGTTTCAGCGCTGGCAAATGACTTGGTCTGATCCAATACATTTCCAGTCATCGCAAGTTCTTGGTTATTTTGCTGAATTATAGCGACGCTGGTTAGGGTCAACAGTAATAGCATGATCAAGCTGAATATTAAAACTGCCCCGTGTTGCCTGACAGCATATTCTGCTTCATAGTTCATGAGAGTGTGGTTACCTTAGATTTGATTGCGAAACGCAATCGTTGTTGAAGAAACTCGATACATGCGCTTGTCAGTAGCTGTAAAGGGTGAGCCGGTTGCGCCATCTATGGTGTAAGTGACTGAAGATTGCATTAAATTATCAGTGTCGCTACGCAATACCACGGATAGTCTGGCAGAGACAACTTGTTGCCATTGCGCACTGGTAAAGATATTGCTGTTGGTTTCACCTGCATAATAATTTGCCGCATTATCAGCATCTGTATCCAAACCGTAAGTTATTACCAGCTTTTGAACATTAGAAATCAACGGAACAGGGTTTGGTGAGACCACACTAGTTCTCGTAATGATACCGGTAGTAATGTTCGTTTTAGCAATGTCCCGTTTTGCCACACAGTAAAGAACAGGTATATTTGACGCATCAACAAACACATAAAAATACACGGTAACGACATGGATTTGTGTTGCCGGATCTTCTCCTACCGTCAGCAGAATGTCTTTTTCGCAGGGTGAATTGTTGGAACCCAGACCGCCAGTAGCTAGCTCACCGCTATTGAATAACTGGTACCTGAATGCTAATCGGTTAATATTGTAAGGTTGATCGGCTGTTGTCCCGAATCCGGTGGCATTATATTCTCCCCTGATGTAATCACCTTGCGAAAAACTTAAGGTTGAGCCTAAGACATTAGTGTCGGCGGTAAATGCACTGGTAGCGCTACCTGAACCGATTACATCAAACTTATTTTTTAAAGAACCTGCACGGCGTAACTCCCTGCCAATTATTTCCATTATATAGCGGCCATCGGCCATCATGTAACTGAGCGAACGTTGGGTAGTGCCACTTTTTTGCGTTTGCACAAAAAGACTGCCGAAACCAGAAATCAACATTAATCCTAACAACGAGCTGAGCATCAATTCAATCAGCGTATAACCCTGTTGCCGATTATTCATGGAGTTACTTCCAGTTGGTAATTTGCAATACCGGTTAAATATTTACTGTCAATCCGGGGCCAGGTTATGATTAAACAGAGTGACGGTGCGCCTCCTGTGCAAGGAGCGGTGTTAACGTCTGGACTTGGTTTAATATTGACTGTAGCACCAGTCAATAATAGGGTCGTTGCTTTTTGTTTCCAGTAACAATAGTCATAGGCCGCCATTTGGGCGGGAGCACAAGAAGCAGTCGCACTGTTGCAACCTGTAGCACAGCTAGTTAGTGGGGTGGGAATCTTAGCCCAGCCCAATTTATTGGCTTTAATCCGATCCCCCATTTCATAAGCCAGCGCATTGGCCTGAGCATATAAATAAGCATCCTGATTGTTTTTTAGGGCAATGGCTTGCAATGAGGCTATGCCCAATAAGCCTAGCGCCAGAATAACCATGGAAACTAAGACTTCAATTAAGGTAAAACCAGTTGTGAGTCGAAAATTAATCTTGGGAATAAACATAAAATTAAGTTGAGCAACTTTGATTTAAAATATGGATCAGTCAGAATTTATCCGCCCCTACAGATGCTCAACTTCCCCTTAGACTAGGCCATCCTATCTATGTGCTTTGAAATTGCTTGGTCTAAATTCATTTGAAATGCCTATTATTAATTCAAGCCTGTACGAAACGCTGCTGAATTTGGATTCTAGCAATCTTACGTACAAATACCTAGCAATTAAAATCACTCGCTTAGACAATTACGAAATGTAATCAATTGCTTACAAAGATTGATGACTATGGAGGTGTCGAACAAGCAGGATATTTCGATCCAAGTGGGGATTTGCTGCAAAAGAATTCTCAGGAAATTCCCCAGACAAACCTTCAGGCATAAAAAACCGACATGAAGTCGGTATTTTTAAAGCAATTCATCAATTTTTACGCGAGATACCCCGTCCTTCAGGTCGGGGTGATTGACTGCCTTCAAGCATTTAGCCAATAATGCCGGCTCAGTTTTACTAAACGGGACATCCTAATTCGAGTAACATTAAACAGCAATATTTAAGACATATCGCCATTAATCGCCTATTTTTTACGGTTCGCGCAAAACAGCTACGCTAAACCTTCGATGGGCACTCCGCCACCGAACTTCATCTTTTCAATGAAGCACGCAGTACGTTTTAACAGGATTTGCTTAACTTTTTGATAAGGAGTAAACCTGTTAATATCCTTGTCTTT
>CANNNV010000143.1 GCA_947506155.1 Methylococcaceae bacterium | reverse complement strand
TTTCATGAAGCGCAACACCGATGCTGCCAAAATGGCGGCCCAATGAGCCACTTAAATCAATAAAGCCCATGTGTAATCTGGCGGGAGCAATGACTGAGACTTTAGGATTATGAACTATCAAGGCTTATGCAGTTGGTGGACTAAAAAAAATTTCTGGAAGTATACATGATCATCCTGTCGGCTGCGAGTTAGGTGTGAGTACCGTATGGCGGTTTGGCGATAGCAAACCGTCATGCCCAATACATCAGGCCAAAATAAGCCAGTTCAAGCGCAGGCGAGAATAAGCACTAAGTATTTGGATGGATTTATTTCTGGCTACTCGGCTACAATGACAACCACTTCAATTTATTATCCATATTGCTTACATTCAACTCATAAGTGCAGCACTCGACGGGACGGGGCATGTTGCCCGGTCCGAAACGATTGAGGATTTGAATGTAATTTTTGGCTACAAATAATATTGTAGCCGTGCGCGTCGAGCACGGTATTTAAACGCTGTCAACGCCAGCGTCTACAACGGTGCCCGCGAAGTTGAAAATAGTAGCGGCTAATTCAGCCAAATCATTGACCATGAAATCGCATAGCTCAACCATTTGTGGATCGACCGGCAATATTGAGGGCACAAATACCGACATAGCCCCTGCCCTGGATGCCGCCATTATGCCAGCCGCAGAATCTTCAAGCACCAGACACCGGCGAATATCCACCTGTAACACGGCGGCAGTTTTTAAAAAAATATCTGGTGCAGGTTTGCCCTGCTGAACATCGTCGCGGCTGATAATGGTTGAAAAAACCTCACTGATTCCGGCCAGCTCCAGACATTCCAATGCGTTTTTCAACTGGCTATTGGTCGCCAAACCATAGGGAATTTTTTGCCGAATCAATAAATCCAGCAAAGAGGTAAAGCCATGTTTTACGGCTATACCGTGATCCTTAACATGAACTCTCCAGCAAGCGCCGCTCAGGCGCTGAAAGGTTTGTAGATTAAAGTCGGCTCCGCAATAGGCCATCAATTTAAGCTCTATAGCCTGATAATGCAGACCGGATAACGACAAACAAAAATCTGTTGAAAGTTCATAACCCATCGCCTTTCCCGCCTGTTGCCAAGCACTGTTGTAAGTGCTTTCGGTATCCAGCACCAAGCCATCCATATCAAAAATAACCGCCGAAATATCAGCCAGGTTAATCACTGAATAACCTTGATATATTCGCCATGGGCTTCACGACTGGAGCCGACCACGATGCGCTTAACTCCTTGCTCCGATTCTTCCAGTGCGCCCGACACTTCGATCAACTCGCCACTGAACGCCTGACCGGTATACGTTGCGGTAAAACTGACTATGGAACTGATATCCTGATGATCAATAATAAACTCCGCCGGATAATCAAAGCCATAGTTATCATTAATAATCCTGCACTGCAAAGTAATCGCCCCTATTTTTTGATAGCTGACAGTCTTGATAACTGCGCTGCAATTAATAAAATTTAGATCGAATTTCCGACCGTTAATCATGGCCTTGTTGCATTTACGCCGCTCATGCCAAACATAATCAGCAAAATCCAGATCACAGGATCTGCGCTGATAGGATTGCTTCCAATCAAATTCATTCAAGCTCTGCAATGCTCCGGACTGTATCAGTTTGCCGGTAATCGCCCGGCATAGCTGGAAAACATCTCTGTCATAACAGACCAGATCAATATCCGAAGATTGATTTTGCGCGCCAATCAATAAGGAGCCAGTGATGCCTGTTTGCGCTAAATCCAGCCCCTGCTGTTCCAATAACCGGCACAGATCAACCAGATCCAGTTCCACCGCATCATGCTGGTTTGATTGTAAAAGCTGCTGTAATCGGTGTTTGGGTTGATGATGCTTAACGATTCGATTGATGGACACCGCATGCAGATGGGCATCTAAAATCGAAGAATAATGCAGATAATCGGGATACTGTTGTTGCAAAAGTTTATTGGCCGACGAGGTTTCAATTTTTACCCAGCCCGAAGCTTCGTGCACATAACGTAAAAAACACAAGGCTTTGCCCGCTTCCAGACCCTCTGCAACGACAGCAAAAATAAGCCCTTCAGCGGTTTCAATAAAATCTTTGGCAAAAAAAACATTCATAACAAAACTCGTTCAATGCCGCCGCTGGCGGCCTGCTTGATATAATCTTTCATCCAATTTTTGCCCAACACATGCCGGGCAATTTCCACGACGATGTAATCCACGTCCAACTGTTCCTCGTCATCCTGAAAACGTTGCAAACCTTGGACGCAGGACGGGCAAGATGTCAGCATTTTTATCTTCCCTTCGTAACCATCGGCGCGTAATTTGTCGGTATCATTCTGCAGTTCAGCCGCTTTACTAAAACGCACCTGGGTTGAAATATCGGGCCTTCCAACCGCCAGAGTCCCCGACTCGCCACAGCAGCGCTCGGATTTTGCTACGGCAACGCCCATCAGTTCGTTGACGGTTTTCATCGGATCTTGTTGTTTTAATGGGCTGTGACAAGGATCGTGATACAGATAACGACTGCCATTCACCCCTTCCAGTTTCACGCCTTTTTCCAGCAGGTATTCGTGGATATCGATCAACCGGCAGCCAGGAAAAATTTTCTCAAACTCGTAATCCACCAACTGATCCAGACAAGTGCCGCAACTGACGACGACCGTCTTGATGTCCAGATAATTCAAAGTAGTGGCTACGCGATGAAACAGCACCCGATTATCAGTGGTGATTTTCTGCGCCTTGTCGAATTGGCCGGCGGCCCGCTGCGGATAGCCACAGCACAAATAACCCGGCGGCAACACAGTTTGAACGCCAATTTCATACAACATAGCCTGGGTCGCCAAGCCCACTTGCGAAAACAAACGCTCGGAACCGCAACCCGGAAAATAGAACACCGCTTCAGAATCAGCGCGGGTTTTAATTCTATCGCGAATGATAGGCACGATCTGATCACTTTCTATATCCAATAATGCTCTTGCCGTTTTGGACGGCACGTCATCCGGCATTTTTCGGTTAGTAAAATGAATCACATACTCGCGCAATGCCGGTTTTCCGGTTGATGAAGGCGGCTTCGCAAGCTGCGCCTTGCCCCAGGGTCTAAGCAAAATATTGCCCAAACGCTGCGCTTTATATGACCATTCAATCAACAACTTGCGCATCAACTTGATGCTGCTGGGACGACCGGTAGAAAGAAACAAGATCGCCGCCGCTTTGACCGGATTAAAGCTCTGCTTGCCCATCTTGCGCAGCAGATTGCGCATAGCCATCGACACATCGCCGAAATCGATATCAACTGGACACGGATTAAAGCACTTATGACACACGGTGCAATGATCGGACACGTCTTCGAATTCTTTCCAATGTGTAATCGAAATGCCGCGCCGGGTCTGCTCTTCATACAAGAAGGCTTCAATCAGCAGCGAGGTGGCCAGAATTTTATTGCGCGGTGAATACAATAAATTAGCGCGAGGTACATGGGTGGCACAGACCGGTTTGCATTTGCCACAACGCAGACAATCCTTGATCGAATCCGAGATCGCGCCAATGTCGCTTTGCTGCATGATCAGCGACTCGTAGCCCATTAAACTGAATGACGTGGTATAAGCCGTACTCATGCCCGAACCTGGCATTAACATGCCGCGATTGAAATGATTTTCCGGATCAACCCGCTGTTTATAATCGTGAAAGCTACTTAGCTCTTCCGGGTTTAGAAATTCGTATTTGGTAATACCGATGCCGTGTTCACCGGAAATTACCCCGCCTAGTGAACGGGCCAATGTCATGATCCGCGCAACCGCCGCGTGGGCTTCCTGAAGCATTTCGTAATGATCCGAGTTGACCGGTAAATTGGTGTGCACATTACCGTCACCGGCATGCATGTGCAAGGCGACAAACACCCGGCCCCGCAAGATTTCCTTATGTACGGCATCAACCCGCTCAAGAACAGGGCGAAAATTATCGCCCTCAAAAATCGCTTTTAACCGGGGCAGCAATTCCAGTTTCCAGGACACGCGCAGCGAATGATCCTGCAAGCGGTGAAACAACGTTGGCTGCTCGGCGCGATTAGTTAATTTATCTACCTGGATGCCGTAGTCATTGAAAGCCGCTTCTGCCTGTGACAACGGTAAATCCAGGTTGTCATACAGCCACTGCCAGCGTGTGCTTACCTGCGCCAAAACAGTCAGTGCCTGTTCGCGCCGGTCGCCGATCAGGTCGGTCGCGTCGACGTTGTCTTCATAGAACCGTAACGGCAAATCACCTTCCAGAAAGCGACTCAGGGCATGACAAAGTCTTAATTTATTGCGCAGCGATAATTCGATATTGATGCGTTCAATGTTGTCGCAATAATCGCCCATGCGCGGCAAGGGAATCACCACGTCTTCGTTGATTTTGAACGCATTGGTATGTTTGGCGATAGCGGCAGTGCGCGCTCTATCTAGCCAGAAGGTCTTGCGGGTTTCGGGGCTGACCGCGATAAAGCCTTCTGCATCACGGGCATTGCACAAGCGCACCACTTCCGAAGCGGCTAAAGCCACCTGCTTGTCGTTATCGCCGACGATGTCCCCGATCAATACCATTTTGGGCCGGCCATGATGTTTGGCCTTGCTGGCATAACCTACGGCTTTGACATAGCGTTCGTCAAGATGCTCAAGACCGGCCAGCATCACCCGCATTTCGCCATTTTTGGGCAAGGCGGCCAAATAATCGCGAATCTCGACGATGGCCGGTACTGCTTCGCGAACCTGACCGAAAAATTCCAGACAAAAAGTCCGCGTAAAGGCCGGCATCTTGTGCAAAATCCAGCGCGCCGAGGTAATAATGCCGTCGCAGCCTTCTTTTTGTATGCCCGGCAAACCGCCGAGAAACTTGTCGGTTACATCCTTGCCCAACTCGCCCTTGCGAAAATTTGCACCGGGAATGACCAGGCGTTCTTCGGACAATAACTGTTGTTTCTTGGCGTCATAACGCCTCAGGAAAAAGCTGACCTGATCCTGATCGTGGATCTTGCCCAGATTGTGCTGGTAACGCTCAACTTCCAACCAGTTTCCATCCGGTGTCACCATGCGCCAGGACAATAAATTATCCAGCGCCGTGCCCCAAAGTACGGCTTTCTTGCCGCCGGCATTCATCGCTACATTGCCGCCGATGCAAGAAGCGTCGGCCGAAGTTGGATCGCACGCAAAGACCAGGCCGACATTGTCGGCTACATCCATGACCCGGCGCGTGACCACCCCAGCGCCGGTATGTATCGTGGCATAAGTCTGGTCTACACCCGGTAGGCTGCTAGCAAGCTCGACAGCACCGATGTCTATCAGTTTCTCGGTGTTAATCACCGCTGAATCAATCGTCAGCGGCACCGCACCGCCGGTATAACCGGTACCGCCGCCGCGTGGAATAATGGTCAACCCCAGCTTGATACAGTCGCGCACCAGATGGCCGACTTCCTCTTCGGTACATGGATACAACACCACAAACGGATATTCCACCCGCCAGTCGGTGGCATCGGTAACATGAGACACCCGGGCAAAGCCGTCAAAACAGATATTGTCTTTGCGGGTATGTTTGGACAATACCGCCAGCGCCTTACGCCTTAGATTTCGGGTACGTTCAAAGTGTGCCTCAAACGCATTCACCGCCTGATGCGCAGCGTCGATCAATGCGGCAACACGCCTGGCCCTATCGGGCTGCTCATTTTCGTATTCGGCATTTCGTTTAGCCATCTGCGCAAGACGATGACGTAACGCTACTAGCAAAGCTTTACGGCGTTTGCTGTTGTCCAACAGATCATCTTCGAGGTAGGGATTACGCTGTACTGCCCAGATATCACCCAGCACTTCAAACAACATTCTAGCCGAACGGCCGGTTATGCGTTCGTCGCGCAGCGAATCCAGAATCAGCCAGTTTTCTTCACCCAGCAAACGGATAACGATTTCGCGGTCTGAAAAAGACGTGTAGTTATAAGGAATTTCGCGCAGCCGTGTTGGCGACGCTTCGGAAAGCAAGGGAGGGAAAGTTGAATTCATTGATATTCTGCGCAACGACTGAGGGATTGGATTTATTGTAACTCACCGATGTGAGCTAAAATATTAAAATCTGCATAAGTTTTAGCCTATTTAAACAGACCCTAGATAAGAACGCCACAGATTCACAAATAATAAAATAACTGCTTTTTAGTAGGTGATTTGGCTGCAAATCCTATTCACAACCAGATCGTGACCAGTGTTATTACCGCTGGCTGGCATCAACACAAAAATACAAGGTCAGGGCAATTGGGGCAGCATTCGCGCCCAACTGGACACAATCAGCGCTACCAACGCTACTAAACTGGTTAGGACTAAGCCTGAGAGCAAAACTATCCAGGTATTACCTGGGCGATGATAGGAAAAATAATCCTGCTTAGGCACAACTTCAAACTGCCAGATTCGACCTCCTATGGACATAATCAAATTGCTGCTTAAGGCTTTTTTAGCGCTGAACCAGGCCTCTTCTTGTATAACCAGGGGGCGCATGATTTGATTATCGCTGGAAAACAGTAACTGCTCAGATGTAGGCGTAGTCGTGTCTACCAACTGATAGGACAGTCCTGATGTTTTCTGATTTTTAAGTGCCGCAGTAACGATGTCACTGGTTTTAAAAACGGCAACCGCATACCCGGAAATGGCGTTGCGCTTTTCTTCCAAGGTCTGTTGGGGGCGGTCGTTGCGATAGATGGGTATGAACGCAATAACACCCTGTTGATCACCCTGATCTTGAACTAAAGTAATGCCGGCGGTTAGCGCCAATTCTCCGGTATATTTTGCTCTATCTATGGCCTCCCGTCTTAATTGATTAGAATAGACATCATAACCTAGTGCGTTTTCATTGCCTTTATAAGGTTCAAGGAACAATGCTGAAACATATTCGAATCGAATCCCGGCACGCACAAATTTTTGTTCGGCATTTCGTTCGGTGAGCTGGAAATTGGGGTGGCCTGTAGCCTGTCGAACTCAAACATTTTATATATAAAATACCAACAAAAATCAATTGGTTATAAATATTTAAAGCTTTAGATATAGAAAGAAAGGCTACTTAACCCGCTTTTATTTCCCCTCATAAAAGCAATAATCAATGACTTAGCTAAA
>CANNNV010000142.1 GCA_947506155.1 Methylococcaceae bacterium | reverse complement strand
CTCACGGGTTGACCGCTTGGAAAGACAAGCACCTAATTTTTTAAAGATAGCAAACGCAATAGGAGCTGCATGAGTTGGGTTGGCTAACGCCGACGCGCTATCCCTCCCCGACCTAAAGGACGGGGTATCTCGCGCAAAAATTGATGAAACTGGAAAAAATCAAACTTTCGGGTTTCAAATCCTTTGTTGATACAACCGTTATACCGATCAGTGGAAATTTGACCGCCATCGTTGGACCCAATGGCTGCGGTAAGTCCAATATTATTGACGCTGTGCGCTGGGTAATGGGTGAAAGTTCGGCCAAACATTTGCGTGGCGGCAGCATGGCTGACGTGATTTTTAACGGTTCTTCCGGACGAAAACCGGTAAGTACGGCTTCCGTCGAGCTGATTTTTAATAACACCGAAGGTAAGCTTGGCGGCGAATATGCCCAATATGACACCATCGCGATCAAACGCCAGGTCAGTCGTGACGGCACTTCCTTGTTTATATTGAACGGTACACGTTGCCGGCGCAAGGACATCACCGACATCTTTTTGGGTACGGGCCTTGGTTCGCGCAGCTATGCGATTATTGAGCAGGGCACTATTTCGCGTATGGTCGAAGCCAAGCCGGATGAATTAAGAGTGCATATCGAGGAAGCAGCCGGCGTCTCTAAATACAAGGAGAGGCGAAATGAAACCGAAACCCGAATGAAACATACCAGGGAAAATTTGGAGCGGCTGGATGATTTGCGCGATGAAGTTGAAAAACAAATCAAGCATCTACAAAAGCAAGCCGAAAAAGCCGAAAAATACGCGGGACTTAAACAGCAGGAACGCCAATATAAGCTGGAATTATTGGCGATGCGCTGGAATACTTATCATCAAGCAGTAAAACAGTTGGATGAAAAATTGCAAACAGTGGCTCATGAGCACAATCGTTTGTTTGTGTCAGTGCGGAATATTGATAAAAACATTGAAGCTAAGCGTGCCGACTATAAAATCCAGCAACAGCAGACTAACAGTACTCAAGGTGATTATTATCAGCTTGTCGCCGAAGTCAGCAGCCTTGAACAGACCATCAAGCACAGTGTCAGTACCCGCGAACAAACGACTACAGAAATTAATCGCTTTCGCTTACAGGCTGACCAGTCCTTAGCCGAACTCGAAACTGATTTACAGCAGCTAGAAGAAATTAAAACCGCTTTGTATGTAGCGGAAGAAATGCTGATTGTTGCTGAAGAAACACAAGAAGAAACTTTAGATAACCAGCAGAATGTGCAGCAGCAACAAAGTGATTGGCAACAGCAGTGGGAAGCCTATCGGACAACCAGTTCAAGTTATAAAGAACAAGCCGAGGTGCAGCGAGTAAAAATTACGCAACTGGACAAGCAGAATCGTCAGTTGCAAATTCGTTTGGATAAACTAAATCTTGAGCGTGACGAATTAGTGTCCAGTGACCTGAAAACTGATCTTGAATCGCTGGAGACCAGCATTGAGCTTATTGAAGTTCAACGTGAACAACTGCAACAGCAACTTGACGATTTGCATCGGCAGATAAGTGAATTACGATTACAGGTCAAACACTATCAGGATGCGCTGCACACCCGGCGCTCGGACATGCAAGCTGTAAAAGGGAAGATCACTGCACTGGACTTGTTGCAACAGCATGCGATGGGGAAAGATAATAAAAACTTGGGTATATGGCTAGCATCGGTGAATCTTTCAGAAAATAAGCGCCTTGCCGAGTTTCTGGAGGTTCATACCGGTTGGGAGACGGCGGTTGAAACAGTGTTGAGCAGTTACTTAGAAGCAATCTGTATCGCTGATGCCAATCAGGTTATTCTGGGCCTGCCACGTTTAACCGAGGAATCATTAACACTGGTTGAGACCGGCATAAGATTGTCGGGTTACGCTGACACTAACCCGACCTACATACGGTTAATAGATAAAATTAGCGCCCCCTGGGATTTGAGTAATTTGTTGGCTGGGATTTATTGCGCCGATGATGCTGAAACAGCAAGAAACCTATCGGCCCAATTAAAAGCACATGAATCGGTTATTAGCCTAGATGGAACCTGGTTTGGTCCAGGCTGGATAAAAATAATCCGCGATCAGGGCACTAAAACCGGTGTACTGCAGCGTGAAAAAGACTTGAGGCTGTTAAAGCAGCGACAACAGGAGCTGCATGTCGAAATTGAAACTTTTGAAGATCAGCTAGAAACCATCGAAATTGGCCTGAAAGATGCTGAAGATCAAAGTATAACCCTGCAGCAACAGAATAATTGCCTAGGTGCTGAGCTATCGGTCAAAAGTGGCGAATTTAGTGCGCATTCTGCAAGACTGGAGCATGAGCAACGTCGCCTGGAGCAGGTTTGTGCAGATATTGGCGATATTGACCGCGAGCGTGTTGATTATACCGAAACCATTGAAAAATTTCATTTATTGCTGGAACAGGCTGAGCAGATCATGGCTGAGCAGGAGCAGCAAAAGCAAATACTGGATACAATAAATCAGGACTTGCAAGCACGGCGACAGCATATCGATCAGTCTGCTAATGAAGTTCAGCGGCAGGTTTACAGCCTCAAGGCGCAAATTGAATCGCTGCGTTCTGCTGAAACATTGACCAGTAAACAGCTGGATAGGTTACAGCTGCAACATCAGCAGTCGCTTACACGGATTATCGAGTTAGAGAACAGCCTACAACAAACGCTGGCCCCGATGGATGACGAAAAAAAGCTGCTTGATCAAAAAATCATAGATCGGGAACAACTGGAAATCCGGTTAAAGCAACAACGCCTGCTTCAAGATGATATCGAAAGCCAAATAACGCTTCAATCTGAAGAATATATCAGCTCACAACAAGCGCTGGAACAGCAAAAAGAAACGCTGGATATGATTCGTTTTGAACTACAAGAAAGTAAGGTGCGGCAACAAACCATCAGCGAGCAGCTTAAAGAGGTTGATGCCGATGTTACCTTAGTGCTGCAAAGCTTGCCGGAACAGGCAGAAGAGCTAAGCTGGAAAAGAACAGTTGACAATTTATTGGCTCAAATCGAAAGATTAGGTACCATTAACCTGAGCGCTGTAGAAGAATACCGGGCGCAGTCAGAGCGAATCAATTTTCTGAATGAGCAACATGCTGATTTAATAGAAGCGTTACAAACACTCGATCAGGCGATTAGCAAAATTGATAAAGAAAGTCAGCTGCGTTTTAAAGAAACATTCGATAAAATAAACACCGGCTTGCAAGAAAAGTTCCCTAAATTATTCGGCGGAGGTCATGCGTATCTGGAATTGACTGGACCTGTCGAGGGCGGTGGTCGATCTCTGCTACAAGAATTGGGTGTAAATATTATTGCCAGACCTCCCGGTAAGAAGAACAGCTCGATACATTTATTGTCGGGGGGAGAAAAAGCCTTAACAGCGGTTGCGTTAGTATTTTCGATTTTTGAACTCAATCCGGCACCTTTTTGTTTGCTGGACGAAGTTGATGCGCCCCTGGATGATGCGAATGTTGTGCGATTTTCAAAGATGGTGGAAGAAATGTCAGCATCTGTACAGTTTTTGTATATTTCCCATAACAAAGCGACTATGGAAATTGCAAAACAGCTAACAGGTGTTACTATGAAAGAGCCGGGCGTGTCTCGGATGGTCGCAGTTGATATTGAAGAAGCAGTGAGTCTGGCGGAAATCTAATGGATAAAGAAATTTTAAGAGTTGTAATTATTGCGACCGGCATGATTGTGGTTATCGGCATGCTGATCTGGGCTTACATAAAAGATAAAAAAGTGCGGGAAGACCTAGAATTTTACGATGACGATGATAATCCATCATTAGCGACAACACCACTGATGAATAGGAAAAATAGCTTTGATGCTACCCAGCAAGCAGCGCCTAAAAGCAAGGTCGGAGGTCATCATGCTCCTGATAAATCAGATCGTTATTATGAAGATGAAGAAGAGAGCTACTATGAGCCAGATGACGATCTAGAGCCACAGCCTAGGCCTGCTGCACCGGCCATTATTCAGTTCAGCATTATCACCAAGGCAGAAGAGGATTTTAACGGTGTCGATTTGGTTGAGGCTTTTAAAATGGTCGGCCTTGAATATGGCAGTTTGAAAATATTTGAACGCTTGGATGAAAATAGGCTGGTTGATTTCGGCGTAGCCTGTATCGTCGAACCCGGCACTTTTCCAGATAAAAATTTGGAAAACTTTTACTGCCCGGGTATTGTTTTTTTTATGCAACCCGAAGCGTTAGATGATGCTCAAAGCGTTTTTGATGACTATATAGAAACTATCGGTTTGTTGGCTGAGAAATTGGATGGGGTAGTTCTTGATCATAGAAGGCAGCCACTGACTGAGGCGACTGTTCAGGCGATTCGGCAGAGTTTGTAATTTTCAATAAGCGTAGGTCAGGTTCGCAATGGTGTAACTAGGCTTTTTATGTTTTGGTTAACGGGTTAAGTTCAGATTATGCAATACCTAAGCAAGACACAGTTAAAGCTTCTTAAAGCAGCCAAATTAGACTCAACGCAGCTTATTACCCAAATTGCCACACAAGCTGATCCTAGTCGACTAACCGATGAGCAGCTACTGGCCTTTTTACAAGTTTGTAATGCGTTGTATCGTGGCGGCGAGCCGCTTATTTCTGATGCAGATTACGACTTTATTTTTCTGGCAGAGCTGCAAAAAAGACATCCAAACCATCCTTATTTAGAAACCATCGAACCGGAAATCGCCTGGTCTGAAAAGACCGTGGTGCTACCTGAACCGATGCTGTCTACTGAAAAGACCTATTCCCAAAGCGGCATTGAAAAATGGCTAAACCGCCTGAAAAAAGCCAGCGAAAATTGTGCTGTGGATTTTTCGTCGCTGCTCATTCGAGCTACGCCCAAGCTCGATGGCTATGCCGCTTACGATGATGGAAAAATTTTGTATACGCGCGGCGATGGACGTAAAGGTACTGACATTAGTCGCGTTTTCGAACGGGGATTGAAAGTCGGTGGGAATGGTGAGCGAGGACAGGGAGCCGGTGAGATTGTCGTCAGTCAAACCTATTTTAACAACCATTTAGCTGATTATTTCGAAAACTCCAGAAATTTTCAGGCCAGCGTCATCAAAGAAAAAGACCTCGAACAACATGCCTTAGACGCAATACAAAATCATGCGGCCATTTTCTTCCCATTCGCCCAGTTGCCTGCTTGGCAAGGCTCTGCCCTCCAAGTGCTGACTGATTTTGACTCTATTATCGAAAAGGTATTAGTGCTGGTCGATTACGATGTCGACGGCGTAGTTTTTGAGCTAATCGATAATGACCCAATCAAGCAATATCTGGGCGCAACTCGGCACCATCACCGCTGGCAGATTGCCTATAAAAGTAATGTAGCAACCGCTGAAGTGGTGGTCCTGAGCGTTACCCCGCAAACCTCACGATCAGGCCGGGTTAATCCGGTTGCCGAATTGACCCCGACCAAACTCAGTGGCGCGATAATTTCTAGGGCAACGGCTCATCATTACGGTATGGTCAAAGACCTAGGTATCGGTGAGAACACTTTGATTGAATTAACACGCTCAGGCTTGGTAATACCCAAAATCGAGCGGGTAATCATCCCGAAAACAGCGCAAATCCCTAAGTATTGCCCCAGTTGCAATAGCGAACTGGTTTGGGACAGTGATTATCTTTATTGCCTGAACACGACCCAATGTCCCGCACAAATTGAAAATACTATCGAGCATTTTTTTAAAACTCTGGCGAATGTCGATGGTTTCGGGCAAAAAACTGTCGAAAAACTTCATGCCTCCGGCATTAACTCGGTTTACGCAATTTATCAGCTGGACATGACCCAATTACTAGAAATGGGCTTTGGTGAAAAGACTGCGCAAAACCTGCTTGATCAATTACAGCGCAGCCGTAGCGTAGCCATAGAAGACTGGCGTTTTCTGGGCGCTTTTGGCATTTATCGTATGGGGCTAGGTAATTGCGAACGCCTGTTGCAACACCACCATCTACTCGATATTTTCAAGCTAACGGTTGAAGATGTAATCAATATTGAAGGTTTTGCCGAGAAAACCAGCGCCGCTGTGGTTGAATGTCTGGCGAAAATCCAAGCCGACTTCATGCAAATTCACCAGTTAGGCTTTAATTTAATCCAGACGCCGTTTATCACCGAGCAACAAACTATCAGCCGGATTTCCGGAAAAACTGTCGTTTTTACCGGCACCATGATACACGGCAAACGCGATGATATGAGCAAGGAAGCCAAGCGGCTAGGCGCAAAAGTGGGCAGTGCGGTTACCGGCAAGACTGATTTTCTGGTAACTGGAACTGATGTGGGAGCGGCAAAAATCGCTGCCGCCATGGAAAAAGGCGTACAGGTTATCCCAGAAGAGGAATATTTAGCCTTAATTGGCTAAGACCATAAGCAACTTTCCAGCGCAACTAGCTCATCCAGGGTGTTGATATTGCTAAACAATTCAGGCTCATTACTAAAATCCACCTGAACTAGCGCCTGCTCAGCCAGCCACGCCATGACTTTACCTTGTCCGATTGCTAAATAATCGTGCAAACTGCCCTTTAGATTAGTTTTTACCGCAAAAAAAACCGGATGCAGCCTCGTGCCATCAAAACCGACCGTAACATCAGCATCACTTTCTTCCAGCGTTATTATCATTTTTTGCACATGCTCCGCTTTAATTAATGGCGAATCGCAAGGAATGACCACTAAACGTTCGGCTTCGGTATAGCTCATTGCAGCTAATACGCCAGCTAAAGGTCCGTCAAAATTATCAGTTTGATCAGTAATAACCCGATGCCCGAATTGCTGATATAGCTCAAGATTTCGATTAGCATTGATGAATACCTCATCCACAACGGGAACCAACGCGGCCAAGGCATAACTGATCATCGGACGGCCGTTAAAATTCACCAGACCTTTATCCTGGTTATTCATGCGTCGGGCGCGGCCACCGGCAAGAATTACTCCCGCTATTTTTGTTTGATTGTGCATAATGCTACTCATCGTTCGCTCATTTTTTCTAGTGGTTGGCAATTATTAAAAATACCACATGTAGTGTTTTTCGTGGCCAATATAAAAAACACCATAACCCAGCGATGATTTTATGCCTGAAATTTTAGGCTTTACATCTAAAAAAATGATATTT
>CANNNV010000141.1 GCA_947506155.1 Methylococcaceae bacterium | reverse complement strand
TATGCCTATCTACTCGCGGATCTTTAAGCGACGAAAAGGCTTCCTGTAAACTTAATGCCATGATTAACTACCCTAAAAAACTGAGTATTATGACTGATTTTTAGGCTAATTTATATGCGGTTGCCCTGGACGGGAATGCCGCCGGACACTTTTTCGATACGGGTCTGTGCTTTGTCGTCCAGTTGTTTGGATAAGCGCAGCAAGCGATTGGCAAGACTCAAGACGGTGTCGTCGTCGCGGTGGCCGATAGCGATTCCTTGCAGTAAGTCTTTGAGGGCGACACCGGGTTTTTTCTCCAGCGGGCGGGATTCGGTTTTAAGCGACTTCTCCACACCAACGGCATCGATCAGCACGAAGCGGGTTTTGGCGCTGTCGGCGCTATTACTGACGCGTTTTAAGTCGTCAAACCCCAAACTACGGACGCCGCGACCTTTCATTTGTTCATAGTAGCCTTTGCTGCGCACATCGCGCATGAACAGCAGCACTTCCAGCGGTTTAACATCGGTGCCGGTCGCGATCATGTCAACGGTGACGGCAATGCGCGGATTGTAGTCGTTGCGGAAGCTGCTGAGAATGCTGTCCGGGTCTTCTTCGGCTTTATAAGTGACTTTTTTACAGAAGGCGTTACCCTGACCGTAGACCTCGCGCAAAATATTGATAATGTCGTCGGCATGGCTATCGGTCTTGGCGAAGATCAGTGTTTTGGGTGTTTCCTTGCGACTGGGAAAAATTTGGGTCTCCACTGCCGTTTTCATGGCCTGGATCACTTGCCGAATCTGGCTAATGTTGACGACGGAGCGGTCCAACTCTTTGCCGGTGTAGAGTGCGTCTTCTTCGGTTTCTGCCCAACGCTTTTTGCGCGTTTGACGGTCGCGGTGATCAACCCATGCTTTGGCTTTAAGTATCGAACCTTTTTGGGTGATTTCGGTTTCAATCTCGAAGACATCGTAACCCACGTTAACACCGTCGGTCACCGATTGCTCATAGGTGTATTCGGCAACAATGTTTTCATTAAAGAAGCCGAAGGTGCGTTTGTCCGGCGTTGCTGTGAGGCCAATAAGGTAGGCATCGAAGTAGTCAAGAACCTGCTTCCACAGGTTGTAGATGGAGCGGTGACACTCGTCGATGATAATGAAGTCAAAGGTTTCGATGGGAATGACTGATGTATAACGCACTAGCTTGGCTTGTTTCGACGTTTGCAAAAGCTCGTTAAGCGAGACATCTTCAGCTGAATCGTCGATTGGTTCACCAGACAATATCGAATACATACGCTGGATGGTGGAAATGCAGACCTGCGAATGGGAATCAATGGTCGAAGATGCCAGGCGCTGCACATTATAGAGCTCGGTAAATTTTCGTCCGTCGTCAGGCGGCGAGTAGGCCATGAATTCCTGATGCGCTTGCTTGCCGAGGTTGCGAGTATCAACCAGGAACAATACACGTTTGGCTCCGCCGAACTTTAGCAAGCGATAGACCGAGGTAATGGCGGTAAAGGTTTTGCCTGCGCCGGTGGCCATGTGTACGAGGGCGCGGGGCTTGTTTTGTGCAAGAGATTTTTCCAGTCCGGTAACAGCACTGACCTGACAGTCGCGCAGGTTGCGCTCGGGTAACACAGGCATCTGCTCGGCCAGTCGGCGGCGCAGAGTTTCTGGCTGAGCCAACCATAAGCTCAGTTGTTCCGGCTTAAAGAAGTGGAACAACTCGCGTGAGCGGGGTATGGGGTCGCGGCCATTGGTAAAACGGATGATCTGGCCGGTACTTTCGAACAGAAAAGGCAGCGGCGTGGTTTGCACTCGCCACTTCAGGGTAGCGTTGGCGTAACGCTCGGTCTGTCTTTCTGTCACGGTAAGGTTTTCACCTGCTTCATCACGCTTGGCTTCGATCACTCCCACGGCTTCTCGATTGACGAACAGCACGTAGTCCGCAGGGCCTGTGTCAGTAGGATATTCACGCACCGCAACGCCAAAGCAGGCACCCAAGTTGATTTGCTTCATATCCTGAATCATCCAGCCCGCCCGTTCGAGTTTCTGGTCGATCAGGTGGCGTGCTTTGACTTCCGGGGGCATGCTGGCTTGTCCTTGCTCAATTTCCACTTATTTAATTTATTCCGCTTGTCTTGAGCAAAAAACACAACTTTTATTATTAATGCAAAACGAGTCAAATGCATCAAAACTTAGCTCATTATTTGATGCTCATCTGGGAGATAAGCCGCTTTTTTATCCATATTAAGCTAGTAGGCTATAACGAATGACATCTAAATTTCCATAGTAAAACAACATTATACTGGTTTTCTGTGGTCAATTGATATTAAATGAACATCGTCCAAGTATGTTCCATTTCTGTTTGGAAAATTCATTGCCATTGCTAGGCTGCCAGTTGATGATGAGTTTTCGTAGGATATACGATAAAAACTTTACAAAAAATTTTCAGTTAAAAACAAAAAAAGCCTCTTATAACAGAGGCTTATTTTAAAAATTTACATAAGTAACACCAGGTGTATTTTAGAACGGAATATCATCATCAAAGTCATCATAATTTGGCGGTGGCATCGGCATCGAACTTGATGTGTTTTGTGGCGCCGATTGCTGCGACTGATTAAATGGTTTTGATGCTGGTGCAGACGGGCTGTTTTGCGAAGAATCTGCACCAAAATTTGCTGTACCTCCACTACGACTACCTAACATGTGCATTTCTGAAGCAACAATTTCAGTAGTATAACGATCCTGCCCATTTTGATCTTGCCATTTGCGGGTTTGTAAGCGACCTTCTACATAAATCTGGCTACCCTTTTTTAAATAGTCACCGGCAATTTCAGCCAAACGATTAAAAAAAACAATTCTGTGCCATTCAGTCGATTCTTTCTTTTCACCGGTTTGTTTGTCTTTCCATCTCATAGAGGTTGCCAGAGTGATATTGACAACTGCTACACCTGATGGCATATGACGTACTTCAGGGTCTGCACCCAGATTTCCTATTAATATTACTTTATTCAGCATTTATAGCTCCGATTGTTAAGGTGTAGTAGCAAGTTTGCCAGCATTGACGTACTGGGTAATCAAGCCTTGTAACTGGTCTTTATCCAGCTGTTGATTATCAACTTTAAGATAAACCAGCGCTTCTTCATAATGCAGTAAAATCTCCTCTACGCCTTTGAGTTTCAGCATCTTTTCAATAAATTCAGCCGCTTCCTGCTCAGTAATTTTTTCCAGAGAAATCAATAAATTCGCCACATAACGCGGCGACTTCATGTTTAAAGATACCAAAAACCAGCTAAACAGCGCGCTGGCGCAAAATAAAAATACTGCGCTAACGCCAAACTCACCGTTAAACCAGCCACCCACCAAACCGCCCATAAAAAGCCCCATAAACTGCGAGCTTGAATAAGCGCCCATCGCCGTACCTTTTAAATCGGCCGGCGCGGTCTTGGATATTAACGACGGCAAGGTTGCTTCCAGCAAGTTAAAACCGCAAAAAAACAGCCCCAAAAACCCAATAATTCCAACCAGATTTTGATGGAAGAACGATAAACCCAGTTCAGCCATAATCAACACGGCAATAGCGCCCAGAAACACCTGCTTCATTTTACGTTTCTTTTCCGCCAGAATAATGAACGGCACGGCGAAGCCCATCGAAATCACAAATACCGGCAAATACACCTGCCATTCATGGCCTGCGGCCAAGCCTGCCTGCCTCATTAAAGTTGGCACAACCACAAAAATCGCCATCAAGATCATATGCAAGGTAAAAATGCCGTAATTCAAGCGCAATAAATCCGGATTTTTCAGCACGTGCATCGCTTCCTTCGGAACGAACTCGGCATCCCGATGCAGTTTGGATTGCTGAGGATCAGGAACAATGTAAATAACAGTCAAGATAGCCAGCAACGTTAGCGCCGCAGTGACCCCAAAAACGCTCTGCACACCGCCAAAGCTTGAAATGACTGGCCCGGCTATGATGCCTACACCAAACGACATCCCGATACTGATACCGATAATCGCCATGGCTTTGGTGCGATGTACTTCCTGAGTCAAATCCGCAACCAGCGCCATGATCACCGCAGAAATCGCACCGGCACCCTGAAAAGCCCGCCCCACCAAAACACCATAAATCGTGGTAGACATCGCCGCAATCACGCTACCGATAAAAAATAATACTAAACCGATGATAATGATTTTTTTGCGGCCATAGCGATCCGACAACAGGCCGAAAGGAATTTGCAACAGAACCTGAGGCAAGCCGTAAATACTCATCGCCAGACCAATCAGCGCCGGTGTTGAGCCTTCAAGTTGCTCGGCAAATAACGATAACACTGGCAAAATCATAAATAGCCCCAACATCCGCAACGCATAAATGCTTGCCAAAGACGCGGTGGCGCGTTTTTCCGATGACGTCATCGAACTTGTAATGTCCTGCATTGTTGTCAAAACTAGGTTCTCCTTTAGACCCGAATCATTAAGCCATGATAATGGCGTGCATTATAACAAGCTTTCTGTCGCACTCGTTCATTTGTGCTAAGGTCAGTAATTAACTATGATAGGGCAATTTAAATTGTCGGAATTATTTAATGGATACGATCAGCATTCGTGGCGCCAGAACTCATAACCTGAAAAATATTGATCTCGACCTGCCCAGAGATAAATTAATCGTGATCACCGGGCTATCAGGTTCTGGCAAATCCTCGCTGGCTTTTGATACCATTTATGCCGAAGGCCAACGGCGCTATGTGGAATCGCTGTCGACTTATGCCCGCCAATTTCTGTCCATCATGGAAAAGCCCGATGTCGATCATATCGAAGGCCTGTCACCGGCCATTTCCATTGAACAAAAATCCACTTCGCATAACCCCCGTTCCACGGTCGGCACCATCACCGAAATCTACGATTATTTACGCCTGCTTTATGCCCGAGCCGGTACGCCGCGCTGCCCTGAACATCAAGCCTCGCTGGAAGCTCAAACCGTCAGCCAGATGGTTGATCATGTGTTGTCGCAAACTCCCGATCAACGCTGGATGCTGCTGGCACCAGTAATCAACGAACGCAAAGGCGAGCATATCCAGTTGCTCGATGATTTACGCGCCCAGGGCTTTATACGTGCCCGAATCGATGGCACCGTTTATGATCTGGATGAACCACCGCTGCTGGATTTAAAAAAGAAACATACCATCGAAGTTATTGTCGATCGGTTCAAAATCCGCGATGACATCGCGTTGCGCTTATCCGAATCTTTTGAAACCGCGCTGCGCATCGCCGACGGCATCGCTATCGCTGCCTGCATCGATAGCGCGACCGAACTGGTATTTTCCGAACGTTATGCCTGCCCACAATGCGGTTACTCGCTGCCCGAACTGGAACCACGCATCTTTTCGTTCAACAACCCCAAAGGTGCATGCGGCAGTTGCGACGGCCTGGGCGTGCGTCAGCATTTTGATCCTGAACTGATTATCCATAACCCCGATATCAGCCTTGCCGGTGGAGCAATACGCGGCTGGGATAGGCGCAACGCCTATTATTATCAACTCATCTGCTCGTTAGCCAAGCACTATAACTTCGACCCCGAAGCGCCGTATTCGGAGCTGTCCAAAGAACATCAGGCTATTATCCTGTACGGCAGCGGTACCGAGAGCATCGAATTCAAATTTATGACAGGCACCGGCTCGGTTAAAAACAAGCACCATAGTTTTGAAGGCATCATCGCTAATATGGAGCGGCGCTATCATGAAACCGACTCATCGGTGGTACGCGACGAACTGGCTAAATATTTGTCGCAGAAAGCCTGTAATGTTTGCGACGGCGCAAGGCTTAATGTATCAGCCAGAAACGTATTTATCGAAGACTTGCCGATACATCAGCTGACCCGTTATCCTATCCGCAAAGCCCTGGAATTTTTCAAGCAGCTTAAACTACCGGGAAAACGCGGCGAAGTGGCGGTCAAAATCGTCAAGGAAATCCAGGAGCGCTTGGAATTTCTGGTCAATGTCGGCCTGGATTATTTGACCCTGGATCGTAGCGCCGACACACTGTCTGGCGGTGAAGCGCAGCGTATTCGTCTCGCCAGCCAGATCGGCGCGGGCCTAGTCGGCGTGATGTATGTACTGGATGAGCCGTCGATAGGCTTGCATCAGCGTGACAACCAGCGTTTGCTGAACACTTTGTTCCGGCTGCGCGACCTGGGCAATACCGTGATCGTGGTCGAGCATGACGAGGATGCGATCCGTTCAGCCCAGCATATCGTCGATATAGGCCCCGGCGCCGGGGTGCATGGCGGGCAGATTATTGCTCAAGGCACACTGGACGATATACTGAATAACGAAAACTCGCTGACCGGCCAATATTTATTGGGAAAAATTGGCATTGCCATCCCCGAAATCTTGACCCCGGTAGATAAAGACAAGCAGATCATTATCCGCAATGCCCACGGCCATAATTTAAAGCATGTCGATATTGCGTTTCCTGTCGGCTTGCTCACTTGCGTCACCGGGGTCTCCGGTTCCGGCAAGTCCACGCTGGTCAACGACACCTTGTATCGCCATGCTGCGCGTCTGATTAATCGCGCCGGAGCAACGCCTGCGCCCTGCGGTGCAATCGAAGGCCTGGAACATTTTGATAAAGTTGTCGACATAGACCAAAGCCCGATAGGCCGGACGCCCCGCTCGAATCCGGCCACTTATACCGGTTTATTCACGCCGATACGGGAACTATTTTCGGCAACGCCGGAAGCTAGGTCGCGCGGTTATACCCCCGGACGGTTTAGCTTTAATGTGAAAGGCGGGCGCTGTGAAGCCTGCAAAGGCGATGGCGTGATTAAAGTTGAAATGCATTTTTTGCCCGATATATTCGTCCATTGCGATAACTGTGCCGGCAAACGCTATAACCGGGAAACCCTGGAAATACGCTATAAAGGCAAAACCATCCATCAGGTACTGGACATGACGGTAGAAGATGCGGCTACATTTTTCAGCCCGGTGCCTACCTTAGCCCGAAAATTAAAGACCTTGGTTCAGGTGGGCTTAAGCTACATCACCCTGGGCCAGAATGCGACCACACTGTCCGGCGGCGAAGCGCAACGGGTAAAACTGGCCAAGGAATTGTCCAAGCGAGATACCGGCAAGACCTTGTACATCCTGGATGAACCGACCACTGGTCTGCATTTTCACGACATCAAGCAATTATTGACCGTGTTGCACACCT
>CANNNV010000140.1 GCA_947506155.1 Methylococcaceae bacterium | reverse complement strand
AGGGCTGTATCTAAATCAGTTACAAAGGTTTTTATAAAGTGTGCCGGCTCGTGTATCAACATAATGCTGAAATACGCGGAAGCTTACACTGATTAGCTTACTCGTTTTCCAGTTATTTTTCTAAGCTTAAAAACTGGAACATCGAGTGATAGAGATACCAAAGGCGATCTTTACGAATATCTGCTCTCTAAAATAGCCGCAGCGGGCACTAATGGCCAATTTAGAACCCCACGGCATATCATAAAAATGATGGTGGAAATCATGCAGCCCACTAAGGAAGACACCTTGTGTGATCCTGCTTGCGGTACTGCCGGATTTTTGGTGGCAACCGGTGAATATGTGCATGAAAACCATAAAGACTGGTTTAATGAGCAAACCTTTAGAACCCACTATAATAACGCCATGTTTACCGGACTGGAGTTTGACAGCACCATGTTGCGCATCGGTGCAATGAACTTACAACTGCATGGCATTGAAAACCCTAACCTGATTGGGCGGGATGCCTTAAGTGAAGGCAATGCCGAATTGCGTGACCAATACAGTCTTATCCTGGCCAATCCTCCGTTTAAAGGCTCGTTGGATTATGACAGTGTTGAAAGCTCGCTTTTGAAAACAGTTAAAACCAAAAAGACCGAATTACTGTTCCTGGCGTTAATGTTACGGATGCTTAAAATTGGCGGGCGTTGTGCGGTGATTATTCCTGACGGCGTGCTGTTTGGTTCATCCAATGCCCATAAACAACTGCGGGAAACCCTGCTCAGTAAACACAAACTCGATGCGGTTATCTCGATGCCCAGTGGCGTGTTTAAACCCTATGCCGGAGTCAGCACCGCTATTGTGATCTTCACCAAAACCAATAACGGTGGCACCGATAAGGTCTGGTTTTATGACATGCAGGCCGATGGCTATAGTCTGGATGATAAACGCAGCCCCATTACCAATAACGATATACCGGACATTGTTAGCCGGTTTGCTCAGCGTGACCAAGAGCAGGCGCGCAGTCGAACCGAGCCAAGCTTTCTGGTGCCTTTGGCCGAGATTAAAGCAAACGACTGGGACTTGAGTATTAATCGTTATAAAGAAATCGTTTATGAGGAAGTGGAGTATGAGACGCCGGCACAGATTATTAAAGATATTGAGACGTTGGATGTGGAAAGAGGGCTGGCTTTGAAGTTATTGAAGGAGTTGTTGGGGTGACTGCAAAACATAATCCAAGCTCATTAATAAACTCATTTCAAATTAAAGGCCTATTTAAAGTCTCTAAAGGTAAAAAGTGTGAAGAAGAAAGTCATTCCCAATTACGCTATATTCAAATTGAAGACCTCAGGCATAATAACAATTTAAAGTATGCTGCAATAGATACAAAGAATGTCTTATGTAGAAAGGAAGATATTATTATTGCTTGGGATGGTGCGAATGCAGGAACTATTGGGTATGGATTGGAGGGGGCAATTGGAAGTACATTAGCAAAGTTAAGCCCTATAACAAATACTGTATTTTCTCCCTATGCGGGCAGGTTTTTACAATCTAAATTTAATTTTCTGAGAGATAATTGCACTGGTGCAACTATACCCCATATTTCAACACCATCATTATTAGGGATTAAAATTCCACTCCCACCTCTAGCTGAACAACAAAATATTGCCAGCATCTTGGATGCAGCGGACAGCCTAAGACAAAAAGACCAACAACTGATTAAAAAATATACTGCCCTTAGCCATTCTTTGTTTTTGGAGATGTTTGGTGATCCTGAAACTAATCCAATGGGTTGGGAGCAATTAATATTAGAAGATATGGTTCAGTTTCTTACGAGTGGATCAAGAGGGTGGGCGCAGTATTATTCAGATGAAGGAGATTTGTTTTTACGTATTCAAAATGTAGGTAATAATCAATTATTACTTGATAATCTGACTTATGTAAATCCGCCTAATAATGCTGAAGCAAAAAGAACTACTGTAAAAGCAGGGGATATTTTACTTTCAATAACTGCTGATTTAGGTAGAACGGCAGTTATACCTGCTAATTTACCCAAAGCACATATAAACCAACATCTAGCGATTATTAGACTTAAGGATATATACGAACCTTATTATGTAAGTGAATATATTTCCTCTGTAGGAGGGAAAAGACAATTAATGAAATTGGATAAAAGTGGTGTTAAAGCTGGCCTTAATTTCACGGACATCAAATCTTTAAATATATTAAATCCGCCAATAGATTTACAAAGGCAATATTTAGAAAGAAGCCGAAAAGTTGAAGCCCAAAAACAAATAGCCCAAGCCAGCCTACAAAAATCAGAAAATCTATTTAACAGCCTGCTACAACGTGCTTTTAAAGGCGAGTTAACCACTTAACGGCTTTGTGTTATATTTTATGCACATTAAATCATTACTAGAGTAAGCACATGCCCACTTTATCCATTTATGGCGATGTCCACATACCCGACAATCTCATTCATGCGCTGGGTTTAAAACCGGGTGCCAAGTTAGCTTTTGAACGCCAAGGTGACGCAATCATCATGCGTCCTGTTAAAACAAATAAAGTCTCACAAGTTGACGCAGGTCCAAAAATTTTAGCTTATACAGGATCGACCGTCACCCTAGAAGAGATGGACGACGCCATAGCCAAGGGCGCGGCGCAATCATTATGAAGTCGGTCGATACTAATATCTTAGTACGCTATTATGCTCAGGATGATGCTTTGCAATCGCCCCTCGCCTTGCAACTATTTAAAGATGAATCTGAGTTGTTTGTAACAAAAACGGTGCTGCTTGAGCTTTTTTGGGTTTTGACCCAAGCTGATAAGTTTCGCTTTTTACCTGAACAAGTCATGGCTGTTTTCGAACATCTGCAAGGCTTGCCCAATATTATTATTGAGGATGAATTTTCGCTCCAAACTGCTATCGCATGGTGCCGTGCGGGCCTTGAATTTCCAGATGCATTACATTTGGCAGCATCTAGCACTTGCAGCACTTTTTTGACATTTGATGATCGTAGATTTGCGCGTCGCGCTCAACGTCTTAACTTGATGCCTATTTGTGAAGTTCCGGCATAAATCAATTCCTTGTGAAAACATAGATTGGAGAATCAAATGATTTCAGATGATCAAGTGCTTAGCATTGAACAAGTGAGCCATATTAATGATTACAAATTAAAGTTGGTATTTAATGACCAATCCAGTCAGGTGGTTGACTTCAAGCCATTTTTGTCAAAATCACTTAACCCATTAATCAGGAAATATTTGGCACCTGAAGAATTTGCCAAATTTGAAGTCGATCAGGGAGATCTGGAATGGAATGATTATGACCTGTGCTTTCCTATTGCTGATTTGTATGAAAACAGAATTTAATCAAGTTCTCTGGTGTCGCGTGGCATTGAGACGAAAACAATAAACCTCAACGCTAAAGGTTAGATATCATGAGCAACTTCAACTTCATTAAAACAGATTTTCCCGATTTATATGCCGATGCGGTGGAAGCCGAGAAGTTGACTTTTGTTTCACCGACATCGACCGCCGTGTTTTGTCGCAGCACCTTTGAGAATGCGGTTAACTGGCTTTATGATCATGATGCCAAATTAATACGACCCTGGCGCTCTGATTTAAGTACCTTGATGCATGAGCCGAGCTTTAGTGGGCTGTTTAACCGTGCTTTTTTTGCCGAACTTAACCTGATCCGTAAAACAGGCAATGCTGCGGCGCATGGCACCCCTATTAGCGAACAAGATGCGTTGGCGTGTTTACAGTATTTGTTTCGGTTTTTACGTTTCCTGGCTATTTACTATGGCAAAAAAACACCCGAGTCTCAGGTTTTTGATGAAGCATTAATCCCTAAGGCTCACGCGCCTATTACAGACCGGCAACAAGATCTACAACAGTTAATTACTGAGTTGGAGCATAAAAATAAAGCCTTTCGTGCCGCAGAACAAACCCAAAGCCGGTTAGCCAAAGAAAACAGTGTGCTGAAAGCCCAACTTGAACAACAACGTGTTGACATAGCTGCACGTAGGGCCGAGCGGGAAAAGTCTGTTGATGTCACTGTTGCCATACCTCTACTGGTCTCAGAGGCGGAAACCCGCCGCCGTTATATTGATTTATCGTTAAAAGAATGTGGCTGGAACGTGTTGCGTCAAGGCCGTGATCTGGAATATGAAGTGACCGGTATGCCCTTAAGTACCAATCCTAGTGGTTTGGGCTATGTTGATTATGTGTTGTGGGGTGATAACGGTTTGCCTTTGGCCGTGGTTGAAGCGAAGAAGACCATGGTCAGCCCTAAAAAAGGCAAGCATCAAGCCGAACTCTATGCCGACTGTTTACAGGCGATACATGGGCAACGGCCTATTATTTTTTATACCAATGGTTTTGAAACTTATTTGTGGGATGACTTGTTCTCGCCTGAACGGGATGTTCAAGGTTTTTATAGTAAAGACGAGTTGCAGTTATTGATTGATCGGAGGTTGAGTCGGACTGATTTACGTGAGTTTAAAGTTAATAAAGCTATTGCCGGACGCGCTTATCAATTGGAAGCGATTGCGCGTGTGGCTGAAAATAGTGTCACACTCAACCGACAAGGTGAACTACGCGGTCGGGCACGGGAAAGTTTATTGGTGATGGCAACCGGTAGCGGTAAAACCCGCACGGCTTCGGCCATTGTTGATATGTTGATTAAGTGCAATTGGGCTAAACGGGTGTTGTTTTTAGCGGATCGCAATGCGTTGGTCAGGCAAGCTAAAAATGAATTTAAAGAGCATCTTCCCCATCTATCGGCTATTGATTTAACCAAAGAACGCGAAGATAACGGCACGCGACTGGTATTTTCCACGTACCAAACCATCATGAACCGGATTGACGGGATGCTTGCCGGAGACCAACGTTTTTATGGCGTGGGGCATTTTGATTTAATTATTATTGATGAAGCGCATCGATCAATTTATCAAAAGTACAAGGCTATTTTTGATTATTTTGATGCCATGCTGGTGGGGCTGACGGCTACCCCTAAAACCGAGGTGGATCATAATACCTATAACTTGTTTGGTATTGAAGATAATAATCCGACCTTTGCTTACGAGCTGGATAAGGCGGTCGCTGAACACTATCTTGTGCCTTTTAAGGCAAAGTCTGTGCCGTTAAAGTTTTTACGGGAAGGCATTAAGTACAAAGATTTGTCGGATACTGAAAAAGAAGAGTATGAGCTGAAGTTTGGTGATCCTGAAGGGGGTGAAGCACCGGATGAAATCTCCAGTGCTGCTTTAAATGCTTGGTTGTTTAATACCGATACCGTTGATAAAGTCCTGAACCATTTAATGACATCAGGCATTAAAGTACAAGGCGGCGATAAGTTGGGCAAGACCATTATTTTTGCCAAAAACCATGATCATGCGCTATTTATTGAACAACGGTTTAACAAAAATTATCCTGAATATGCCGGTAAGTTTTTGCGGGTCATTGATAATTATGAGACCAAGGCACAGGATTTATTAGAGGTCTTTGTTGATAAATATGAAGAGCATGAGCCACAGATAGCGGTGTCTGTGGATATGATGGACACCGGTGTGGATGCGCCCAGAGTGGTTAATCTGGTGTTCTTTAAGCAGGTTAAGTCATCAACCAAGTTCTGGCAGATGATTGGTCGGGGTACGCGGCTTTGCCCCGATTTGTTTGGCCCTGGCTTGAACAAGACGGAATTTGCGATTTTTGATTATTGCCAAAACTTCGAGTTTTTTGGTGTTAATCCCGATGGCATTGAAGGCAACTTGATTAAAAGTTTAACGCAACAGGTGTTTGAAGCTAAATTGGAAGTGGCTTTATTGCTACGTGAAAAAGCCGACAGTACCGATGATCAGCGTGCGCTTGCTGAAGCTTATTTAACCGAATTACAGCAGTTAGTCGCTAGCTTGGATGTTAATCGCTTTGTGGTTAAAGCAAAAATGCGGGCAGTCGTTGAGTACAGTGATAAAGGCCGTTGGGAAAACTTGTCTAAAGGCGACAGGCTGGATGTCAATACGCATTTATCCACGTTGATATTGCCTAACAAAAATGATGATGAGCTTGCCAGACGTTTTGATATATTGATTTTAAATTACCAGCTTGCCCTTTTATCCGGTGCCTATCGTACTGATGGTTATATCAATAAAATTAGCGGTACTGCCAAGGCATTGCTGAAGAAACAGAATATTCCTGCCATAGCCCTGCACGTTACTTTATTGAATGAATTACAAACCGAACCCTTCTGGCAGGCGATTAATATTAATAGCTTGGATAATGTGCGTTTATCGATGCGTGATTTGATTAAATATTTGGATAAGGACAAACAGGCTAATGTCATCACTACTTTTGAAGATGATTTGGATTATGACGGGATTAGCGATCATGATTTAATCCCCTCCTATACCAACCTGCAAAGCTACAAGGATAGAGTTGAGTCTTATATTCGCAACAACAAAGATCATCTGGTTATCCATAAACTAAAAACCAACAAACCAATCACTGAAGCTGAAATTAATATTTTGGAAGGCATTCTGTTTGATGGCGAAACGATTGGTACGAAGCAAGACTATATCGACAACTATGGCGATAAACCCTTAGGCGAGTTTATTCGAGGCATTGTTGGCCTGGATGTGACGGCTGCCCAAGCCGCCTTTGCCGACTTTATCCAGACCGGTAATCTGCGTGCCGACCAAATGACTTTTATTAACAGTATCATCAGCTACTTAACCAGCAATGGTACGATTAATAAGAAGATGTTATTTGAAGCACCTTTCACTAATATCCATGATCAAGGCTTGTTGGGAGTGTTTGATGATGCTGTCGCGGGTAAGGTGATTAAGCTGATTGATGGGGTTAATCAGAATGCTTTGGTTGTTAGAGAGGCTGCTTAACCGGATCGTTGTGTTGATGGTTCTTTTGAAACAGGATTGGGTGTTAATGGGGAAATGGCTATGGTTCCGGCTATCCAGGGCGGATAAACTGTCTAACTTATTGACATCCTCCCCCACCTAAAGGAAGGGGATTCCTATTTTACTAGGAGTGAGTATGTATCGCTACTTCTCACTGGTTTCTGCTGCTGACGGCATTACTGCACCGTTCACTTCACAGACTAGCCCCGCCTATCCGGCGGTTATTCCTGCTAAAAGCCTATTGCCTTTGGCAAGCACATTAATTGCGCCAACAAGGTCGGCGTTTTCACTAAATCCACATTCAACACAAACAAAATCAGCTTGTGTCAGCCGGTT
>CANNNV010000139.1 GCA_947506155.1 Methylococcaceae bacterium | reverse complement strand
GCCACCTCCATTTTTTCCATTTGTGCTAATAACAGGGGTACATCGTCCGACCGTTCAATTCTTGTTATGGTAGGTGCTGTGTTCATGGCAAATTGGAGTAGTTTGCCATAATTTCATGAACTGAGTTTGAAATTAGCGAACCGTGAGTCTACTTGCTTCATTTTTTTACAATTTTTATCGATCCAGCTATTACATCATGCAATCTGTTTTAAATAGTTAGTTTACTCGTAGTGACTGAATCTGCGCTAACGCTACCGAATGACCCAGCGAAGCCGCTTTAGCTATCCACATAAGCGCAAGATTTTCGTTTTTAGTTAGCCCGTTACCGGCTAAATAACACTCCGCCAATAACTGCATCGCATCGGAAAACTGTTGTTTGCTCGCCAATTCTAGCCAATAAATTGCACTTTTCGGTTTATGCTGTTCCAAAAAAAGCAGTGCCAGATCATTTTGAGCTTTTGCATCGCCAATATCAGCTTTTTCAATTAAATCAATATTCTCTAGCGTTAGTGCCAGGCAAAGGTCCGATTTGATTGACTCGAAACAGATCATGGTTTTGTAGTGCGCCTGATTATCGATGGAACATTTTACTGTGCCATCGGCAATACGACGTCTAAGAGTGCGTTCGCTCCATTCGGTTAGCGTCGTGGCGGCCTGTAGGCTGACGTGGTGCATGTGAGCTCCTTAAGATCAACTCGGTGCAAAATATGGCAGGAGATTTTGCCTGGCATTTTAGCATGGCAGGTTTTTTTGTACGGCATTTGCAATTTTGTAGTTTTTTTTATCAACAGGCGAATCATTTACTCAGGCTAATCTTCCTCAAGTTAGCACTAGCGACGGGACTGGAAACGAAATAATACGATGTTGATAAATTTGGCATAGCTTCTGCTTAATCCTCATTGTAGTTTGTTTTTTAACCTCAAAGAGGATTTTACTTATGAACACTTTATCTATTAAAAAAACACAACAAGGTTTTACCTTAATCGAGTTAATGATCGTGGTTGCGATTATTGGTATTTTGGCGTCGATAGCGTTGCCTGCTTATCAAACCTACACTACCAAAGCTAAATTCACTGAAGTTGTTTTGGCAACCTCAGCGACTAAGATAGCTGTTGAAATATGCGGACAAGATCAGGGAATTGCAACTGCAACAACAGTTCCTGCCGCCTGTATCGCCGGTGCATTTGGAATTCCTGCAGATATCACTAGCGCAGCAACTGGCGCAACAGCGAATGTTGTGTCTGTACTTACAGCTGCTAGTGGTGTTATTACTGCTACAGCAGGTGCTGTAAATGGATTGAATAGTCAAACTTATATACTGACTCCCGCTATGGCAGCTGGTAAGGTAACTTGGGCAATTACCGGTACTTGCAGAACAGGTTCTCCAGTTATTTGCTAAAACTGTCAATACCTTCGCCGCCAGATCTAAAAAAACCGCCAGGATTTTTCCAGGCGGTTTTTTTTGCTGGTAACGTGGGTTTATTTTCAGGGGTAATTCCCTCGATTCATAAACCTGTTTAATATCGGGCAGTTGTTGTAGTTAAAGGCTGTCAAAAAGTCAGATTAGACGATATAATAATGCTCAACGTTGAGCCGTCTAATGAGAATACAGTGGATATTAAAGAATACATGACAAATCTGGGCCAGCAAGCCAGGAGAGCAGGTCGGGAAATAAGTCGTGCCGAGTCGGGCAAAAAAAACCGCGCTTTGTTGGAAATTGCTACGGCCATTCAAAACAGCCATGAGTTATTGCTGACAGAAAACCGTAAGGATTTGGAGTCTGGCAAAAAAAATGGTCTGGATGCGGCGTTGTTGGACCGGTTGGAACTGACGCCTGCCGGAATTCAGGCGATGGTTGACGGATTACAGCAAGTGGCAGCTTTACCCGATCCTG
The DNA here is from genome assembly GCA_947506155.1 of Methylococcaceae bacterium. Taxonomy (GTDB): domain Bacteria; phylum Pseudomonadota; class Gammaproteobacteria; order Methylococcales; family Methylomonadaceae; genus Methylobacter_A. The sequence continues at coordinate 5,381 of CANNNV010000139.1, read as the reverse complement.
TTGGAGAAATAAGTGATCTAAGCTATCGGCCCAGTGGCATCCAGGTCGGCCAGATGCGCGTACCACTAGGTGTGATCGGCATTATTTACGAATCCCGTCCTAATGTGACCGTCGATGCCGCTGCTTTATGTCTTAAGTCTGGTAATGCCTGTATTTTAAGAGGCGGCTCGGAAGCCCTGCATTCCAATCAGGCGATAGCCGCCTGCATTTCCGACGGTTTAGAAATAGCCGGTTTGCCGGTGGCAGCCGTGCAGATTGTGGCTACCGCAGATCGCGCGGCAGTTGGTGAATTAATCACCATGAATGACTTTGTCGATGTCATCGTGCCACGCGGCGGCAAGAGCCTGATTGAACGTATTTCCAAAGATGCAACCATACCGGTGATCAAGCATCTGGACGGCATTTGTCATGTCTATATCGACGATAAAGCCGACCTCGATAAAGCTATTAACATTGCCGTCAACGCCAAAACCCATCGTTACGGGGTTTGTAATGCGATGGAAACCTTGCTGGTTGCCGAGAGCATGGCGGTAAAAGTGTTGCCGCTATTGGCGGAAAAATACCGCGAAAAAGGCGTTGAACTGCGCGGCTGTGCCAAGACCTGTTCCTTGATTCCTGATTGCATCAGGGCGACGGCAGCAGACTGGGACACCGAATATTTGGCACCGATTTTATCGATACGGATAGTTGATGGCATCGAGCAGGCGCTGGAGCATATCCATCACCACAGTTCCGGCCACACGGAAGCGATAGTGACTGAAGATTACAGCTTATCTCGCCGCTTTTTGCGGGAAGTTGATTCCAGTTCGGTGATGGTGAATGCCTCGACCCGGTTTGCCGACGGCTTTGAATACGGTCTGGGCGCCGAAATCGGCATCAGCACCGACAAGCTGCATGCGCGTGGGCCTGTAGGTTTAAAAGGGCTGACCTCTTTAAAATACGTCGTGCTAGGTGATGGCCATATCAGGCAATAGGATAGGACTCTTTGGTGGAACTTTTGATCCGGTACACTATGGACATTTGCGTTCAGCGTTGGAAGTGAAAAACGACTTCGGCCTGGATGAAGTAAGAATAATTCCCTGCGCCAAGCCGCCACACCGAAAACAGCCTGAGGCAAATGCAGCGATGCGCTTGCAGATGCTGGAGCTGGCAATAAAAAACCAGGCCGGGCTTACAATTGATACCCGTGAACTGGACCGGCATAAACTATCTGAATTAACACCGTCGTATATGGTGGATACTTTAAAGTCCTTACGGCAGGATTTTAAAGACGCGTCATTGCTGCTGTTTATCGGCAGTGACGCGTTCAAACATTTAACCGGCTGGCATCAGTGGCAGCAGTTATTTGATTATGCGCATCTTGTGGTGCTGACCCGACCGGGTTTTGAAACACAGGGACTCGATGATTTTTTTAATGCCAGACTGGCTAAAGATATTAAAGAATTGGCGCAAAATCCCGCAGGAAAGTTATTCTTATCGCAAGTCACCCAACTGGATATTTCGGCAACGGCTATCCGAAACATGATTGCAAAAAAACAAAATCCGGGTTTTTTATTACCTGATGCTGTCATAGAATATATCAAGCAACACCAGCTTTACGAGACGTATTGATCTCACCTTTACCCCAGGAATTTGAATGCAAGTAGAAGAAATATTGAAAATTGTCCAAGATGTTTTGGATGAACGCAAAGGCCAGAATATTACCACCATTGATGTTCGTGGCAGAACCAGTTTTACCGATTATATGGTAGTAGTGACCGGAACGTCGGATCGTCATCTAAGATCTTTATGTGATCATGTCGCAGAAAAGCTGAAGGAAAACGGCATTAAACCCTTAGGTATTGAAGGCGATCTTGGTTCAGACTGGGTATTGCTGGATTTGGGGGATGTGATTGTTCATGCGATGAACTCACAAGCGCGTGGTTTTTATCAGCTGGAAAAATTATGGTCAGTTGACGAACCTAAAGAAGTAGAACAGCAAGCCTCGTAATTTCGTGCAAGGCGGTTTCGCGACAGCAAACCGCCAGTCCACACACATCGAAAAAAACCCATAGCGGTTTATCAGCGCATTAAAAACTGAATTGCTGACCTCTAAAGAAGGTAATCGTTGGTATCTTTTTTTTCTGGTATCATGCAAAACACCAAGCGGTTGAATATCGAGTTGACGCAAAAATTTTGCCACAGCGTTCAATTTCCTGCCTAATTTGGCTGGTTATGCGTAAATATAATACTGCGTATCTTGGGAACGTGCATGATACAGTTTGGGTCGCTGTGGTAGCTGTAGTTTAAGCGCCACAAGACACAAACTGATCGAACCGATTACTACATCCACGCAGACTTATGATTACTATAGACTTAACCTCCAAACGCTTTTGGCATGTTTTATTTATAATTTTTAGCGTAACCGGACTTCTGGTTTTTTCCGATGCAGTTTTGGCGCATGAGCGCTGGATTTTGTCACCTGAACAAATTCAGCATTGGAATGCACTGCCGCGACCGGAGCTTTTTTCTCGACTCTCCCCGCTCAATCTAGCCATGATTTCGGCATTTTTAGTCTTTATCGTCGGCTGGGTATGGCTAGGATTTACCGGAGCTCGGGAATTATTTCCTGACTTACAAGCAAGATTGTCCTCGTATGGCGATCATGTTCCACGTATTTTACGCGTCTGTCTGGGCTGGATTTTATTATCCTCGGCTTTCGGTGCAGAACCCCGCTTTGGGATTGATCCTTTTACCTCACCGACGTTTTTAGCGCCGGATCTTGATCTAACCCAACTGGACTCGGCTTGGGCCTGGTTACGTTGGGCTGAAGTTGTTTTGGGTCTGACTATTCTTTTTGGCATCTATGTACGGTTATTTGCCTCGCTATTAATTGCCTTAAGCTTATTGGGTGGTTATTTATTTGGCGAGGCGATACTTGCCTATGCAGGAGCCCTAGTTGGTGCCAGTATTTATCTGGTATTACAAGGTCCAGGCCGGCATTATTTACCTTTACCGACCCCCGCTGTTTGTCATGACCTACAAGCATGGCTGGCGAATCAGCCGCGTCAGCGGGCTCAGGCCATTATGCGTATTTTGACTGGCACAACGCTGCTGTACTTGGGCCTGTTTTTTAAAGTCATGCAGCCCAATCTTTCAGTCGGCATTATCACGCTTTACCAATTACCTATCCTGTCGGTCAATCCAGAAGCCTTTACGCTAGTCATGGCTCTGGTCGAGGTAAGTACAGGTATTTTGATGATGGCTGGGGTATTGTTGCGGCCTTTGTCCTTGTTTTTAATCTCGGCTTTTTCTATTTTTGCCTTGTTATTGCCGGAAACGCCGACAGAACATATTCTTTTTTATGGTGTCGTTCTTTCCTGCCTGATCAATTCGGCGGGTCATTTACGTCGTCCGATGCCCCGGGATAAAGCCGCTCATATCGTAATCGTAGGCGGTGGACTTTCTGCCTTGCAAGCGGCGATTAAAATTGAAAGGTTGATTGGCCAATACTCCAATGTGAGTATTACTTTATTGCATGAGCAGGCAAATTTTTTGTTTGCGCCGTTTTTGCCCGAAGTGATAGGCGGCACGGTTCAACCCGGTAATGTGGTCAATCCGTTTCGTCGCATTATTCAGCAAACTACTGTCGTTGTAGGTCATCTGGACTCTATTGATTCGAAAAATCAAAAAGTCATCGCAAAACGCAAAAACAACGAGCTTATCGAGTTGCACTACGATAGTTTGATTCTCGCACTTAGCCCAAAATCCAATATTTCCGATATACCCGGCATAACAGCCCATGCCTGTTTTATTGATTCCGTAGCTGATGCACTGAGGATCAGGCAGCGCGTTCTTGATTTAGTTGAGGAGGCGGAGTTCGTTAATGATCGTAGTGAGAAAGTTCGTTTACTCACGTTTGCCATTATTGGTTTTGGCGAATGTGCATCTGGAATAGCAGTCGAGGTCAGTCAAATACTGCGTGCGGCCGAATCGTCTTATCCTGGCTTACGAAGTTCAGGGTGGCAGGTACATCTTTTTGAACAGCAGCGACAATGTTGGTCTGATTTTGAAAAGGAGATTAGTTCAAAGCGTAGCCGATGCTTAAAAAAAGCCAGTGTTATTGAACATCTGGACGACGAAATTACCAGTATAACTCAGAGAGACCTGTTTTTTGCCAGTGGTCAGTCCCAATCTGTCGGTCTGGTGATAAACGCGTCTTTGAATTTGCCAAAAATTCCTTTTAAAGATGCGGGGAAATTAAGCTGGCCGTTTGCAATCAATGAGGACTTGCGACTGCAAGCTTTTGAAAATATTTGGATAACGGAGACCAGTTCCAGTCTTGTCGAACGCCAGTTTATGTTCACTGATGATCAGGTGGACTTAGGCTGTAGTGCTGGCTTTAACGCCTGGGCAAATTCGCAAGGCTATCCGTCCCGTCCATTCAAGCAGCGACGTTATCTGATTAAGCCCTACACGATGGGTCTGTATTCCTTGTGTTGCCTGGGAGGGATTACTATTAGCGGAAAGCCGGCGTGGTTTTTCTCACGTCTGATCAATTTGTTTTCGGTACCCGGACTGGAAAGAAATCTCCGCATTATTATTGATTGGTTTTTGGTACTGGCTTTTCGTAATGATATTGCTGTATTGGCACAGGCGGCTACGGTACATTTACAACGCTCGCACTTTAAAGCCGGTGACGCTATTTTTCAACAGGGTGATGCTGCGGAAATGGCTTATGCTGTCGATTCAGGGCGCTTAAAAGTGGTTATGGATGGTCGTAAAGTCAGAGAATTAGGCCCTGGCGATTATTTTGGCGAAATCATGCCCACACATCAGAATCGACGTGTAGAAACAGTTCGCTGTATAACTGACTGTGAGCTAAAACTGGTTACGCAAGAAGATCTTAAAGCACTGATTAAAAGCGGCTGGCTGATGGGTAAGGCAATCCGTAATCTCAGCGACTATCGGTCTGAGACAACTGCATCCGAGGTGGTGCTGGGCATGAAGCGGCTTACTTACGTGAGTAAACTAAATGCCGTGCTGGATGAAGAAGAAATACTTGAAATCGGACGCATATCGAGTGAGAACAACAAAAAAATAGATGTTACCGGGGTTTTGATCTCGGTACGTGATTATTTTTTTCAAGTTCTGGAAGGTGAGGCAGCCACTGTCGATGCGTTGGTAGAAAAAATTAGCCGAGATCACCGGCATACTGAAATAACCATTCTTAGTGCAGAGACCGGCTGTGAAGACAGGGCAACCGCATATAAATTTCAGGCAAGGAAAACCAGGTTCTCCCTGAATTTATCGTTCAATGCCGCTTCAAAGCGTTTTTTCTTAATACTCATTTTAGACGGCTCCTTTTTTAGCAAATTAAGACCAAGTTGACGAAAAATATT
>CANNNV010000138.1 GCA_947506155.1 Methylococcaceae bacterium | reverse complement strand
CTGGGGAAAGGTAAAGCCCCGAAGGTTCTTTTCGTCACTGGCAACAGTGAGAGCCGGTTGTAATCATTGTCGAAGGGAGATTGCGGGAACTTGTGCTGAGCCTAGCCGAAGTAAACGCAGCGTTACTAGGCCCGTAAGGGCATACCCTCACGGGTTGACCGCTTGGAAAGACAAGCAATCCCCATCAACCCAAGATAGCAAACGCAATAGGAGCTGCGTGAGTTGGGTCGGCTAACGCCGACGCGCTATCCCTCCCCGACCTAAAGGACGGGGTATCTCGCGCAAAAATTGATGAATAAGAAAAACCTCTTTACTGCCTGTGTACTTTGCAGTGCATTATTATTAACAGAATCAGCTTATGCAGGGCATGAGCAAAGTTATTTATCAAGCGTAGGCTGTAAACTTGGCCAGGGCTTAGCTAATACGGCAACTGGATTTATTGAAATACCAAAAAATATTATCAATATTAGTCATGAGCAAAATATATTTGTTGGCTTAAGCTGGGGGCTGTTACGTGGAGTTATACAAACTGTTAGCAGAACGACTGTGGGAGCTACAGAATTAATTACTTTTCCTATTCCTAGTAAGGATTTCATCACGCCGCCTTATATCTGGGATCGGTTTAGTGAAGATAGCCGTTACTTTGGTCGTCACTTTCCAGGTTTTTGGACTAACTATGGACCGTTAGATAATGGCAAATAGCCTATCTGATTAAATCATTGTTGCAGAAAGTGACGTGTAATTTAGTATTTAACGTAAGGATAAACCTATGAAAAAACCATATATTTACGTGCCATTTGCCGTATTAGTTGCCAGTCTTGCAGCTTGTAGCGCACCATCACAAAAAGATGTTCCAGGGCTAAGTTTGGGAATTGATAATGCAAATGCCGGTCATTATCGCCAAGCGATTATGCATGAGCAGATAGCCGAGGAAAAATTGGAGGAAGCTGATAAAGCGTTAGCCAATTGGAAAAAGGATTATTACTGGAATATTAATGACCAGCAAAAATCCAAAGATGCGGCTCAATCGGCAGCCGATCATCGATTGGCATCGGAAAAAGAGATGTGTCAGTGGCTGACACAAGTTCACAGTCAAAATCATGTTCAGGACGAATTAGTTTCAGCTCAACATACAGCGGTATTTTTTGCCAATGCTAGTGCTACAACTTATAAAGCTGAAGCGCATGAAATTGCAATCTTAGGTAATTACCTCGACAGTCATCCGAATATCACTGCCGACGTAATTGCTTATACCGACACAGTGGGTAACTTGGCGAATAACAAAAAATTATCAGAAAGAAGGGCGAACTTTGTCAGTAAAATGCTGGTCAAACATGGTGCCAAAATAGAACAATTACATATAAAAACTTTGGGCGAGGCTCATGGGCCAGATAATACCCGTGATCAGAATCATCGGGTAGTCTCGGTGGTTACGATTCATCCGGCTTATACCGATTGTCCTGATTTGAAATAACACAGATTAAACTTCCCTGTGTAAACCACAGGGAAGTTTATTTAACATGACTAAGATAAACTTCATTGCCTGTCCCGAGTGCGATTTATTGCTAAATCCAGCCAGACCTCTGTTAGGTGAAAAAGTACACTGCCCCCGTTGTGGCTATCTGCTGCAAAGACCGCGTAAACAAAGTATTGAGCGCACTTTTGCACTGTCTATTGCTGGATTTATTTTGATATTTCCGGCCAATTTGATGCCGCTGATTGGTATAAAAATGCTTGGAAACTCTAAGGATGGCACGCTATGGTCGGGCGTCATCAGCTTGTTTGAAGAACACATGTGGGGTATTGCGATACTGGTTTTTTTATCCAGCATTCTGTTTCCACTGCTGAATATTATTTTGTCCTTGCTAATTAGCACCAGCCTTTTCTTTAATAAACCAAACCGATACCTAGCTAACTGGATGCGCCTGCTACAACACATGGATGAATGGGCAATGTTGGAGGTTTATATGCTGGGGATGATTGTGGCCTGCGTTAAACTAGCTTCTACATCTGAACTTAAATTCGGTTTTGGACTTTACGCATTTGTGGCCTTGCTGATCATAACCGGCATGCTGGCAAGTAGTTTGGACAAGGTTTTGTTTTGGCGATACATCAATCAATTAAAAAAGTGAAAGCCAAAACATCGGCACTAGCCCAAGGTTTTATCCGTTGTCACGACTGCGGTTGTTTATCAACGCACGCTGATAAAAATAGTTATTGTCGGTTATGCGGGAGCCGATTACATCCGCGACTACCCAATAGTGTTCAACGCACCGCTGCATTATTATTGAGTAGCTTCTGTTTATACATTCCAGCTAACATTTTTCCAATCATGACCATCACCAGCCTCGGTGTTGGAGAACCCCACACCATTGTTGGCGGCATTCTCTCACTTATTCATGCGGGTATGGTGCCCATAGCCATGTTGGTTCTGGTCGCTAGTATTTTGGTGCCTCTGTTAAAATTGCTGGGGATCAGTTTATTATTACTGAATGTTCATTATCGCTGGCAAGGCCATGCTAAAAAATGGACGGTTTTATATCGTATTATTGCTTTTGTAGGTCGCTGGTCAATGTTGGATATTTTTATGATTTCAATTCTGGTGGCTTTGGTTGATATGGGGAGGGTAGCACAGGTTATCGCAGGACCAGCTGCAACTGCATTCGCGGCTGTTGTAGTGTTAACCATGTTTGCTGCAAAAAATTTCGATCCACGTTTAATTTGGGATAACCAGCGCTAAATGAATAACTTTATCGACCCTATCGATGTTTCAGACGTATCTATTAATAAGAAATCTGAATTGCCACTGGTGTGGTTTTTACCTTTGATTGCATTACTGGTCAGTGGCTGGTTAATTGTAAAATCTATCAATGAAACCGGGCCAGTTATCACCATCAGTTTTCCTACCGCAGAAGGTCTGGAGGTAGATAAAACTAAAATCAAATATCTGAATGTAGAAATAGGCAAGGTCACGGCTATTTCTATCAGTGACGATTTAAAAACAATTTTAATTACTGCGCAAATGAACAGCACTGCTGCAAATTATTTAAATCAAGATACCAGTTTTTGGGTAGTTCGCCCTCAAGTGGGTTTGGGCGGAATTTCAGGGCTGGGTACATTGCTCTCAGGACCTTATATAGAAATTAAACCGGGTAAGGGTTTGAGAGCCGATAATTTTACTGGCTTAACTACCCCACCTTTGCTAAAAAACAACGCGGAAGGCAACCACTTTATTTTAGAAACTAATAATCTGGGTTCTATGAAGCCAGGAACTCCGATCAATTTTCATGGTATAAACGTAGGCGAAGTGCTCAGCTACAAATTATCCGAGCAAGCCGATGCGATACGGTTAACGGTTTTTATCAACAAACCCTATGACCAGTTTGTCAGAAAAAATACCCGCTTTTGGATAGACAGCGGTGTCGATTTATCGGCTAGCGCTGATGGCTTTAAAGTTAGAACCGGGCCGTTGATTTCCTTGTTAAGCGGCGGTATCGCCTTTCGTGCTGCTGCCGAAGACTCCGTTGAAAATATCCAGCCCGAAAATAGCACGTTTCCACTTTACGATACCTATGACTTATCAACTCAGATGGTCTATCAAAACACTTTAAAATATGTCTTGTATTTTAATGGTTCAGTACGCGGCTTAACTGTAGGGGCGCCGGTACAGTTACGCGGCATTCCGATAGGCAAGGTTACTGACATTAATCTGGAATTGGACAAAAAGACCGCTGAAATTCATATTCCAGTCATTGTGGAACTAGAAACTGATCGCATCAAGGAACTTAATAATCTGAATAATATCAGCGATAAAGATGTTATGACGCAGCTAATTAACAAAGGTCTGCGGGCGCAGTTACAGACCGGTAGTTTACTGACAGGGCAACTGTTGGTTGATCTGGACTTTCACCCCAAAAGCAAGATTGTGTTGAGCGACAACAAAAGTGTTTATCCCGAATTTCCGACTACGGCCAGCTCTTTGGATCAATTTACCCATTCTGCCAATATCATCATGGATAAAGTCGCCAAACTACCGCTGGAGAATTTGACCGCTGAAGCCAATAAAACCCTGCAATCCTTGCAAGGTACGTCTAAAGCGGCAACCAGTATGCTAGTCACGGCCAAGGGCACGTTGGCTACCGCAGACCAAACTATGGCTTCAGCGCATCAAGTCTTAAACGCACTGGAACCTGGTTCGACTACTCATTACGAGCTAGAACAATTACTACAGGAACTGACCCAGGCGGCAAGTTCGGTCAAGCAACTGACTGATTATCTCGAGCAAAATCCCAATTCTCTACTTCGCGGCAAAAAAGAGCAGTAATCATGGCAAATCAATTCTCAAAATGGCTCTTGGCCTTATCGCTTTCAGGCTGTCTGTCGATGCCACCTACCCAGTTTTATGTGTTGGAACCACTGAGCGAGCAAATCTCCTTAGCTACAACAACAGAAAAAAAGCGCTCGATCGGCATAGGCCCGATAACAATACCGGCATTACTGGAACGTAAGCAACTGGTTACTCGATTACCGGATAACACTGTCACTATTGCCGAATTTCATCAATGGGCATCGCCCTTAAAAGACAATATCGCACAGGTGTTAACCTATAATCTAGCGACATTGCAAACCGGCGACTTGTTTAGAACTTATCCCTGGAGTGCCTATGGAACAGTTAATTATCGAATTATCATAGACATCATTAAATTCGACATTCATCCTAATCAGAACGTCAATTTTGTAGCCACCTGGGCAATAATGCATGAAAAAACGCATGCCTTAGTGAGCCATGGCCGTTCCAAAATTGATCAGCCACTAAATGATTCCTCTTACACGTCTGTGGTCAAAGTGCTCAGCAAAATTTTAGGTGACTTTAGCCAGGAATTATCGCTGGCACTGGAAAAAATACCGCTTTGATCGATCAATGTATGGCAACCGGCCTTCTAATTTTGAGAAAACAGCAAAAAATGGGTCTTAAGCGCCTACTTCTGGTAATCTCTACCCACCTTAAACTGACCAACTAAATACTATGGCGCAATACATCTACTCTATGAACCGGGTCGGCAAGATTGTCCCGCCCAAAAAATATATCCTTAAAGATATTTCGCTGTCTTTTTTTCCCGGCGCAAAAATCGGTGTACTGGGCTTAAACGGCTCCGGTAAATCGACGCTGCTGCGTATCATGGCCGGTCTCGATAAGGAAATCGAAGGCGAGGCCATTCCGCTCAAAGGTATTAATATTGGCTATTTGCCGCAAGAGCCGCAACTCGACCCGAATAAGAATGTGCGCGGCAATGTCGAAGAGGCTGTTGCGGAAATTAAGGCAACGCTAGAACAGCTTGATGCAGTTTATGCCGCTTACGCCTTGCCGGATGCCGACTTTGATAAATTAGCCGTTGATCAGGCCCGTCTGGAAGATATTATCAACGCCTGTGACGGTCATAATCTGGAGCGTAAACTCGAAGTTGCCGCAGATGCTTTGCGGCTGCCGGATTGGGACGCCGACGTGACCAAGCTGTCCGGTGGCGAAAAACGCCGCGTGGCTTTGTGCCGCTTGTTGTTATCCAATCCCGACATGTTGTTACTGGACGAACCGACCAATCATCTGGACGCCGAATCGGTCGCTTGGCTGGAACGGTTTCTGCACGGTTATCCTGGCACTGTGGTTGCGGTGACTCATGATCGCTATTTTCTGGATAACGTGGCCGGCTGGATTTTAGAATTGGACAGAGGTTCCGGCATACCGTGGGAAGGCAATTACTCCAGCTGGCTGGAGCAAAAAGGCAACCGATTATTGCAGGAGGAGAAACAGGAATCTTCTCGGCAAAAAGCCATGAAAGCCGAGTTGGAATGGGTGAGATCCAACCAAAAAGGTCGTCATGCCAAAAGCAAGGCCCGTCTGGCTCGCTTTGATGAATTATCGTCCATCGACGTGCAAAAACGTAACGAGACCCAGGAAATCTACATTCCACCTGGACCTCGTTTGGGCGACATCGTGATAGAAGCCGATAACATCAGCAAATCGTTTGGCGACAAGCTGTTATTTAACGGCTTGAGTTTCAAACTGCCGCCCGGTGGCATCGTCGGTATTATTGGCCCAAACGGTGCGGGTAAAACCACGCTGTTCCGCATGATGGCAGGTCTTGAACAACCCGATTCCGGCAGCTTAACCTTGGGACAAACTGTTGAACTGGCTTATGTTGACCAGTTGCGCGACGATCTTGATGCGAAAAAAACCGTGTTTGATGAAATTACCGACGGGCTGGATCTAATTACCGTTGGTAAATATGAAACGCCGTCCCGAGCTTATGTCGGCCGCTTCAATTTTAAAGGTGCGGATCAGGGAAAACGCATCGGTGATTTGTCCGGTGGCGAGCGCAACCGTGTACATTTAGCCAAGCTGCTAAAAACCGGCGGCAATGTGTTATTACTCGATGAACCGACCAACGATCTGGACGTTGAAACCTTGCGCGCTTTGGAAGAAGCATTGCTGGCTTTCCCCGGTTGCGCCGTGGTTATTTCGCATGATCGCTGGTTTCTGGATAGAATTGCCACGCATATGCTGGCGTTTGAAGGCGACAGCACCGTGGTTTGGTTTGAAGGCAATTATGAAGAATATGAGGCCGACCGTCATCGCCGCTTAGGCAGTGATGCGGACAATCCGCATCGATTGAAGTACAAAAAGCTGACGGCTTAAAAAGCGCCCTCTCCTGCTGGAGAGGGTTGGGGTGAGGTGCTCACAGGTGCTTAAAACAGGGCGACTGAAGTCGCCCCCACGCTTTACTCTATCAAAACGCGATTGAATTTCCCCCTGTATATTTTTATTTAATCTATAACCAAGCAGCATCCCACATTGGATAATCATTTAACGTTTTAACCAGTTTTGCTCGCAAAGGATTGGCCACAATGTAACGAGCGATGTTCTTGATGTCCTCGTCTTTTCTTAGCCCATGGTCATGAAAAGCCCGGTCCCAAATTGACACTTGCCGCTGTAAATAGTGATTGATTTTATAGGCCGAACGTCCTTTAAGCAGCTGTGTAATTTGAGATAAACTTTGGCTTTCTTGCAATTGAAACAGCCAATGTAAATGGTCTGGCATAATCACCCATGCCAGTGATTCAAGTTGATTTTCTTCATCAGAAAAGCTCCAGGAGACCCCGCCCTTCAGGGCGGGGAGGAATGGTGTGCTTTTGACCTTTATTTTGCATTGTTTCTGCCCTATAATAATCATTGTAAAAACTGTGGTCACTTATCCCACAGCGATGTCAATGCGGCGTCGAATATCGCTAAGTTTGACAGGCTTTTCAGCCTATCAAGGGGCGCTGTAAGCCGTCCTAATGTGGAACGATTTTAGTTACCATAAAGCCCCGTCCTTTAGGTCGGGGATTGTTTACG
>CANNNV010000137.1 GCA_947506155.1 Methylococcaceae bacterium | reverse complement strand
TGAAGGGCTGTTGAAGACTACAACGTTGATAGGCATGGTGTGGAAGCGCAGTAATGTGTGAAGCTAACATGTACTAATTGCCCGTGAGGCTTGACCATATAACACCCAATCAGTTTGAGTGTTAACAACAGCTTATAATCGCAAACAAAGAGCATTACAGATTTCCATAAAGACAGGTGTAACAACGGAGGCGATAGCTGAAGTGAAAACGCTTGTAGTATGACAGTTGGTGAAAACCGACTACACCAGTTTGCTTGGTGACCATAGCGAATGTGAACCACCCGATCCCATCTCGAACTCGGAAGTGAAACCATTTAGCGCCGATGATAGTGTGGCAGTTTGCCATGTGAAAGTAGGGAATTGCCAAGCTCTTAAATCAAAAGCCCAAGTCTTATGACTTGGGCTTTTTTTTGCCTGCAGTTTTACATCGTGACTACTAATTTCGTCGGTGGATTTTTTGCCGTGTAGGACTGAATACATTCGCCCCTACAGAATTCAACTTATTTCATGTGTATTCGTTATCGGATTAATCATCTTCGTTCGGAATTTGTCCCTTAAGTTCTTCTGATAACAGCATTTGTGCTCCAGTGATAACCAGTAATTCACCGGCATCAAGTCCGTTGCTAACAAAATAACCATCGGTCGTTGCTGAAAGCAGATCTATAGTGCGGCGATGAAAGTGTTCCGGGGAGATCTGCACATAAACAAAAGCCTGATCTAGGTGCCAGATTAAAGCCGACTTTGGAATAACGACACCGGATTGATTTTCTGCTTGTTCAGGTATCCAAGCAGCAACGCGCATGCCGGTTCTAAGATGCTCTCCCTTGGTTTGAAAAAAATAGCTTTCACCTTGTGTGGCGTTATCGATGTGCAATGCGGCTGAAATTAGCTCGGCTTTAGTCGCAGCACTGCGGTTGCCTGCTGCTTCAACTTCAATATTCTGAATAGAATTTGTTAGCTGTTTATTAACCGGTAAGGTAATGTGCAACAAGGTTTTTTGGCCTGTTAAAAAGGCATTCAGCCGATCGGAATCTGTAGACAATGCTAGATCAGTCAGTTTTTTACCCCAGAAAAATAAGGCTTCATCAACAATAGCTTTGCCTTGTAGACCTCCGGCATCAACCAGGGATTTATCGGCTTGCCATTGTGCTTGCTGAATTTGTAAATTACGCGTTGAGGTCGCGCCCTCACGATACAAGTCTTGCTGGCGTTTGATATTTTGCTCTGCCTGTTTAAATTTAGCCATAGCGCTGCGTTGCTCGGTTAACACGAGCAAATATCGGCGTCGTAACTCCATTAATGGCTGGAGATTGACGACTATTCCATACGCGGTGAATTCAGCCTGATGCCTGATGGGTTTCAGCTTCATGGTCTGTAAGCCTGATAACGCCTGCGTTTTGGCAGATAGAACAATAGACCCTGGTTCTGCAAAAATTCGCAGTACCTGAACCGGCTTATCGTCATCTTCTGCGTAACTGGAACTAACACCAAGTAAAAAAAAACAGCTTATTAAAAAAACATTCATCAGGGCTGGAAAGTAGAGTCTGGATACGTCCATGTTATAAGATTTCTATTGTTAATTGCATTTTTTTGTTGTTTTTAAAATTTTGCAGGTTATCCTTCAACGGGATGGATGTAGGAGATAGAGCAACACCGGAAGCCGTTGCCGAGAAAATAAAGATAATCAGCCCGCCCAGCTTGTAAAAGCGAGGTATTGGCAATAGTGAGAGCCGGTTATGTGCATGGTCGAAGTAACTGCAGCGTTACTAGGCGAATTTATTCAATCTAAGATAGCAAACGCAATAGGAGCCGCGTGAGTTGGGTCGGCTAACACCGATGTGCTATCCCTCCCCTATCTAAAGAAGGGGGTATCTTTCGCAAAAACTGATGAACGATCTACCGAATAACTTGAAGTACGCAAAAACCCATGAATGGGTGCAGGTTGAAAACGATAATATCGTGCGTGTCGGCATAACGGATTTTGCACAGCAAGAATTGGGTGACTTGGTTTATATTGAATTGCCAGAACTCGGCAGTAAAGTCACTGCGCAACAGCAATGCGCGGTAGTCGAATCGGTTAAGACCGCATCTGATTTATTCAGTCCGGTAAGTGGAACAGTGGTTGCTGTTAATGATGCCGTGATTGATGAACCGGAGCAAGTCAACGATAATGCTTATGGAACGTGGTTGTTTTGTATAAAAGCTGACGACCTGAATGAACTTGAGGCATTGATGGATACAGAAACCTACCAGCAAATGATTGAAGAATAACAATGGCAAATCCTAATGCAAAAGGTCTTAAACGTTTAATTAACGCATGTTTTTTTTCTGTCGCCGGTTTTAAAGCAACCTGGACACATGAAGAAGCTTTCAGACAGGAAGTGATTCTTTTTGTGGTCACAACTCCGCTGGCAATCTGGTTGGGGCAATCTACTATTGAAAAATTGCTGTTGATTGGCAGCATTGTTTTAGTGATGTTGGTGGAATTATTAAACTCGGCTGTAGAAGCAGTTGTCGATAGAGTCGGGCTTGAACATCATGAATTATCAGGTCGAGCGAAAGACATCGGTTCGGCAGCTGTTATGATGTCACTGGCCTGGGCAGCAGTAACTTGGGCACTAATCTTATTTTAGCTGTATATCTACACTATCACATAAAAGGAACATAATGAGTGCATTAATCTGTGGGTCTATGGCCTACGATACTATCATGGTTTTTCATGATAAATTTAAACATCACATTTTGCCGGAAAAAATTCATATTCTCAATGTGTCCTTTTTGGTGCCGGTGATGAGACGTGAATTCGGCGGCTGTGCGGGGAATATTTCCTATAATCTGAAATTGCTCGGCGAAGAGCCGTTAACTATGGCCACTGTTGGCCATGATTTTGAACCTTATGCGCAATGGATGGCTCAAAATCAGTTATCTAGCGAGTTTATCCAGATTTTAGATAATCATTATACTGGACAGGCTTATATCACCACCGATGAAGAAGCCAATCAGATTACCGCTTTTCATCCTGGCGCAATGAACTCATCGCATTTGAATTCAGTGCCGACGGATAGAAAAATTAGTTTGGGTATTGTCTCCCCGGATGGCAAGGAAGGCATGCAACTGCATGCTGAGCAATTTGCAGAACTGGGTATACCGTTTATTTTTGATCCGGGACAAGGCATGCCGATGTTTAATGGCGAAGAATTGCTAAAGCTTCTGGATCAGGCAACCTGGGTTACTTTGAATGATTATGAATCAGAGTTAATGCAGGAGCGTACCGGTCTATCACTAGATCAGATGGCCGAGCGGGTCGAAGCGTTGATCATTACCTTGGGTAGCCAGGGTTCTCAAATCTACACTAAAGGCCAATGTATCACTATTCCTGCGGCAAAAACCAATGCGCTACTTGATCCTACAGGTTGCGGTGATGCGTATCGTGCAGGGCTGTTATACGGCTTGCTCAATGAGCTGGATTGGGAAGTTAGCGGCAGAATTGCTTCATTAATGGGTGCTATTAAAATCGAACATAACGGCACTCAGAATCATGCTTTTGATATCGATGATTTCAAAGAACGCTACCGCGATAATTTTGGCTCTTCGTTTTAATTCTTTTAACAAATTGTCCTTATATCCCTTTACTTTAGTTGGGGGATATAAGGATGCTTTTGATTTTGTGTGTGCCATAATTATCACGTGTTGATGGCGTTTGCGCCCTGTAGTCAACCTGTCTGCTAGTCGAGGGAACATAAGACTCCTGCATTCGTGCCGAGCGTTGTCCAATTGAAGCTAGAAGCTCCGTCCTTTAGGTCGGGGTAATTCACATGTCGGGTTACGCTACGCTAACCCGATATTACCCTCCTGAAAAATTTGTTCATGTTAAAAAATACCCAAAACTTATTAAACATCATGTCGCGTCTGCGCCAGCCTGAAGATGGCTGTGCGTGGGATTTAAAGCAGGATTTTACCAGTTTAATTCCCTATTTGATTGAAGAAGCTTATGAAGTCATTGATGCGATTGAACGCAATGATGTGGATGATTTACGCTCTGAGCTGGGCGACTTGCTGTTGCAGGTGGCGTTTCATGCCCAAATCGCCGATGAACAAGGACTGTTCAACTTTGAACAGGTTTCAGCAGGTATTTGTGACAAACTGATCCGCCGTCATCCACATATTTTTTCCGATGCGGTTTTTACTAGCGATCAACAGCGTCATCAGGCTTGGGAACAGGAAAAAGCCAATGAACGGCAAAAAAAGAATAAAACAGCCCAGATAGAAAGCGTGTTATCCGGGGTGGCGCGTAATCTTCCGGCGTTGATAGAATGTGAAAAAATACAGGATCGGGCTGCTAATCATGGCTTTGACTGGCCTGATGTGTTGCCGGTTTTTGATAAGGTGCTGGAAGAACTGGAAGAGGTCAGAGAAGCCTGGGAATCAGGTGATCAGGCGCATATTCAGGAAGAAATAGGCGATTTATTGCTGGTTTCGGTTAATTTGGCTAGGCATTTAAACGTGAATGCTGAAGTTGCGCTGAAAGAAAGCACCCAAAAATTCTCCAAACGTTTTCAACACATAGAGCAACAGGTGAAAGCATCTGGTTTAAATTTGAAAGACTGCAAACTGGCCGAACTGGATGATTTTTGGAATCAGGCAAAATTGGCCTTAAGTAAAAAGCATTAAAATTCTTCCCACTCTTCGCTAATAATCGGTTTTGGCTGATTTTTTGGCTTAGAAAATGCGGTTTCTTTTACTGACAGCTGAGGCCTTGGTCTCAAGGAAGGTGTAGATACTACAGCAGATCGGCTGTGTAAATTATCAATTAATTTAAAATGCGCCACCGTAATCGCCAGATTTTGGGTTTGCTCTTCTAGCGATTCCGCTGCCGCCGCCGCCTGCTCGACTAAAGCCGCATTTTGTTGGGTTACATCATCCATTTGACTGATGGCCTGATTGACTTGCTCGATACCTGAAGTTTGCTCCATTGAGGCGGAACTGATCTCTGTCATAATGCTGGTTACATTACGAATGGCATTCACAATTTCTTCCATGGTTTTACCAGCCTGAGCAACCAGCTTAGTGCCATCTTCAACTTTTTCTACCGAATCACCGATCAGACCTTTGATTTCAGCTGCTGCCGAAGCAGCTCGTTGTGCGAGATTGCGTACTTCAACTGCGACTACCGCAAAACCTCGACCTTGTTCACCAGCACGCGCGGCTTCTACAGCGGCATTGAGCGCAAGAATATTAGTTTGAAAAGCAATGCTGTCTATCACTGAAATGATATCCACAACCTTGCGTGAAGATTCATTAATGCCTTTCATGGTTGATACAACTTGGCCAACCACCTTAACACCTTTACCCGCAATGTCGGTTGCACCGACAGCGAGCTGATTGGCCTGCTTGGCATTTTCACTATTCGCTTTCACGGTAGAGGTTAGCTGCTCCATGCTGGCAGCCGTTTGTTCCAAGCTGGCGGCTTGTTCTTCAGTACGGTATGACAAGTCATTGTTGCCAGACGCAATTTCTTTGGCTGCCATACTGATTGTATCAGCTACCGCCTTAATCTCGCTAACCAGACCCTTGAGGCTTTCAACCGTGCCATTAATACCATCTTTGGTTTGTCCGAATAAACCAGGATAATTCATGGTCATGGTCTGTGTCAGGTCGCCTTGAGCCATACCCTTGGCGACACGTAATATGTCATTAAAGCCAACATCGCAGGTTTCAACCAAGTTATTGAGGTCAGTCAAAATGTCCTTGAACATGAATTCAAATTTGTTGGTATTGCTCCGCTTAGTAAAATCACCGTTAGCGCCGGCTTCTGCTAGCATTTTAATTTCGTTGTTAACATCAATGAAGGCATTTTTTATACTGTTCATGGTTTCAGTAATAATGACGGATTCACCGGGTAGAACATCCATTTCGACAGAAAAGTCTCCTTTAGCATATTGAGCGACAATGCTAATTATCTTTCTGTTTATAATAATGCGCGATTGAACCAATTCATTAACTTGAAGCGACATTTTGCCGTAAGTACCAGGAAACTGGGTAACTTCAAGTTGCTCCTTGACCATACCTTCTACATGTTTCTGAGCTACGATGCCTAGCGCATTGACAAAAGCATTTAGAGAATTCTGCATAGTGCTCATAGAGCGGAGCAACTCACCTAATTCATCATTTTGGCTAAGGTCAATGCGTGAACTTAAATCACCATTTGCAATAGCACTAGCCACCTGCTGTAGTGTGTTAATCGAGCGTAAAATTCCCCGGCTGAATGTAAAAGTTAATAGAGTCGTTATTAACAAGGACAAGAGGGTTAGTACACTGAAGAATATCGCCATGTTCATGGCGTCAGTATTCAATTTATGGGTCGCATCAAGAAGATCGCTGGAAAGTTTATCTTCGACGTTTTTGATCAAATCAATTTTTTCAGTTGCAGTTTTAAACCAGTAGACAGGATCAATGCCCAGTCCGGGTGCAATGCCTTTATCCATGGCAGATTTCTTGATCCGCGCAACTTCATCTACCGCAGGTCCCGATACTTTGGTTTTGTAAAATTGTTTTTGGTGGTCCAGCGCGTAGGTAAAAAACAAGTCGGTATAGACATCTTGAGCAGAGAAATTTTTCAAAAACAGACTCTGAGTCTCGGGCGTAAACTGGTCGGCAGCAAAGACGGTAGTCAGTAAAGCGCGTTCCATGCCAGCGCGTTCCTTAGCTTTCAGTAAATTTGAATATGAAGAAGCTAGGTGAGAAATTTCGTTGTTGTTACTGAGTATGGAGACTTGAGCAGGAATATCCAGAAGTGAGCTGATAGTTTTAGTGTAATAAATACTCGATTGCGTTCCTTCCATGCCAAGAGCGCTGATGATATCACGCTTAGAACCCAACTCTGCAAGACTGCTCACGGCGGTATCTAGTTTAGTTTTCAGTTCTTTACTGTAGCTACCGGGATCAAAGGACTTAAATCTCGCATGCAGTAATTCAACAGCTTGGTCAGTTTTTAGTCGTTGTGCTGGTAATTCGGTAGCAAATCTGACGCCTTTACTGCCAATGAAAGTAGCACTCATACCACGTTCTTTCTGCATTTCATGAACCAGAGCGCCAATTTTAACCGAAACATCGACCAAAGATTCTAGTTTAACCATCTCTTTCGATATCGACTGTCTTTCAAAAACGCCCAAGCCGGCAAAATAAAGTAGGGCAAGAGCCGGAAGGGCGGCCATCAATATTAACTTTAATTTTAGGCTTGAGGTAAAAGCGATCTTGTTTGACATGCTAATATGCTCTTAATTTTGTACGCAAATGTACGCATTAAGTAATTCACTCTCCGTTGATAGGTTTTTCAACCTGCAACTGGAGTCCTGGTTGAGCAGTTTCAACCGACAGGTGCAATCATCTAAAAGAGTTGCACACCAACTAATACCTACTGT
>CANNNV010000136.1 GCA_947506155.1 Methylococcaceae bacterium | reverse complement strand
CTTATCCCACAGCGACGTCAATGCGGCGTCGAATATCGCTAAGTTTGACAGGCTTTTCAGCCTATCAAGGGGCGCTGTAAGCCGTCCTAATGTGGAACGATTTTAGTTACCATAAAGCCCCGTCCTTTAGGTCGGGGATTGTTTACTATTTAACCTTAAATTTATGATTCTAAAAACCGATACATTCCGCACAGCCGAAGAAATTCGAAAACAGCCATTAAATGAACAACTCAACTTCACCTTCGTCGCTCGATTCTTTCAGACGCGCGTGGTACTGCTGCTCGCGACTTATAATGGTATTGTCACCGTGCAAATTATAGAGTTTCTTGATCAGCACTCTTCCTGTAACCGGAAAAAAGTACACTCTGCGCGGATAAATATCGAGTAAATCTTGAGATACAACTGGAATGCCCTCGGCTTTAAGATAATCCAAACCGAATTCTGCATTACGTTCACCAATATTGGTTATTTTCATATGCTTGACAACCGCGCCGCCACCGAACAATTTGGCCTCCAGATTTTGCCGCTTAGCGCCCATCTTGAATAACTGATTAATTAGCATCTCCATCGCGTAAGCACCATAGCGACCTGAACTTGAACCCCAGACACTTGGTGATTGCACATTTTCTGGTAACATAAAATGGTTCATGCCACCGATGCCTGTTTGGGTGTCGCGGATACACGCAGAAACGCAGGACCCCAGTGTGGTAATCAGCAGCATATTGCTTGCAGTAGCATAATATTCACCGGGTAAAATTCGGGTCGCATCAATATTAAAGGTACGATCAAAGTACAATTTGGTAGCGAGAGACTCCTGATAACAAAATGAACTCATCGTGGCGGTAGGCTTAAGTGGAGAGATTTATCCGCGATATTATAAACGGTATGACCACGGGCACTGAATATATCAGCCGAGTGATGGAAGTTTTCCGAATGCCCGGCAAATAACAAGGCGTCACGATGCATGACAGGCACAAACTTTTGCAATAGCTTACGCTGGGTCTGTTTATCAAAATAAATCATCACATTTCGGCAAAAAATAGCATCAAATTGACCACGAATCGGCCAGCTTTCATCTAATAAATTAAGTTGTTTGAAGCTAATCATATCTCGTAATTCTTGGCGCACTTGCACACAGCCGACTTGACTTCCCGAACCCTTCAAAAAAAATCGCTGCAATATAGATTGCGGAAAATTTTCAACACGCTCCATTGGATAAATACCCTCTTGTGCTGTTTTCAGTACTTGTGTATCGAGATCAGTGGCTAAAATACGCACCGGCGGGGTATAACTGCCAAACACATCCACCATCGTCATCGCCATATTGTAAGCCTCTTCGCCAGTAGAACTGGCGCAACACCACAGCTTAATGGGCTGGCGACGCTGCCCAAGCTGTCGAATATGCTCAGCTAGCAACGGAAAATGGTGCTGCTCACGAAAAAAGGCAGTCAGGTTGGTCGTCAGCGAATTAACAAAAGCCTCCCACTCCGGTCCTTGATCGTTCTCAAGCAACGCTAGGTAATCATCGAAACGCAGCAATCCAAGCGCGCGTAAACGCCGGCCTAAGCGACTGTAAACCAAGGATTGTTTTGCCTCGGACAGGTTGATACCTGCGTGCTCATAAATGAGTTTACGGATACGCTGAAAATCCTGTTCAGTAAAAAGAAACTGGCGTTCTGGTTCGTCGATGTCAGAAAAAGTCGTCATAGCTAATAAGAAATAGCTCAAGCAGGGTCAGCTACATCCAGCCGCCTTGCTTAATTTCTTAAAACTCCTCCCATTCGGAACTGCTAGAGACCATTGCTAGCTTACGACTCGCTGGAACAGAATTTGCCTTAGCCGTCTTAGCGGTTTTGACGGTTTTTAACTGGCGTACTATCTCTGGTTTTTTTGGCATTGTATTTGAAAGTTTGAACACCCCCACAGCCTCCATTAACGCATGAGCTTGCTCTTGCATTGAGGTTGCAGCAGCAGCAGATTGTTCAACCAAAGAAGCGTTTTGCTGTGTCACTTCATCCATCTGCATCACCGCTTGATTAACCTGATCAATACCCGAACTTTGCTCTGCTGAGGCTGCACTTATTTCATCCATCCTATCTGTGACTTGCTTAACCGAAGCAAAAATTTCCTCCATAGTGCTGCCGGCTTCATCCACCAACTTTGAGCCGCCTTCAACTTTTCTAACTGAATCGGAAATTAGCAGTTTTATTTCTTTAGCCGCTTCCGCACTCTTGTGTGCCAACGCTCGCACTTCGCTCGCTACCACCGCAAAACCTCGCCCCTGCTCACCTGCTCTGGCCGCTTCTACCGCTGCATTAAGCGCCAAGATATTGGTCTGGAAAGCAATAGTGTCAATGACACTGATAATATCCACAATCTTGAGTGAAGAGTGGTTAATAGACACCATCGTTTGCACCACTTCACCCACTACCGTGCTGCCCTTGGTTGCTACGCCGGAGGCTAAAGCCGCCATCTGTCTCGCCTGTTTGGCATTTTCAGCATTATTCTTTACGGTCGAAGCCAATTGCTCCATGCTGGAGGCGGTTTGTTCCAGCGACGCAGCTTGTTCTTCGGTGCGCTGGGAAAGATCAGTATTACCCTCAGCAACTTCGCGACTTGCGGTATTAATCGCGTCGGCTGCCATGGTAATTTGTACAATCAAGTCATGTAGATTATCCACTGTGGCATTAGCATGATGAACAAGTTGGCTAAAAATACCTGCATCCTCACCAGAATCTTCTATTTTCTCGGTTAAATCACCACGCTCAATACTGGCAAGCACCCGAATAATCTCCTTCATCCAGGCATCAAAAATGTCCACAATAGAATTCATACCCTTACCAGCCTCTTTATAAAAGCCGGTCTTATCGGCAAGACGAATACGCTTACTAAAATCACCATTTATCACCGAAGCAATCATCGCGGTCATTTCCTGCTCCGCAGCTACGACAACTGTACGGTCATGCCATTCGGCGACTGTACCTAAACGGGTGCCTCGTTCATTGACCAACGGCGCGGCCACAATGCGGTTATCTTTATTTCCCAGTTTGAAATCACCAGTAAAAGATTGAGTTAAGCTGGCAAGCAATCGCGCCTGATGCGAAGCATCTTTATGAAATAAATCGATATTCATGCCAATTAATTTATCGACACTAAATTGTGGTAGTTGCTGTTTGATTTCAACTTCCATCGGTTTCAATAATTCGACAGATCGATTATTAACATACATGATGTTACGGTCATTGTCGGTGATCATTAAGCCAAGACTCACTTTATTCAAGGCCAACTTGAGTAACTGAGTATCTTCTGTAAAACGCTTGATTGAGGTTTGGCAGGAATCTAATGCTTGAAGTAGCTGACTAAATTCATCTTTGCCCTGCGCGTTGATCACACTATCAAATTTGCCACGCGACATTGCCTTAAAAACATCAAGAACTTGCTTCATGGATTCGGTATAAGAGCGAGTTAAAAACCGTCCTATAAAAATCACACTCGCCAAGGCACCAAGTTGCAACACCAGGAACAGAATAATCATGGTTTTAAAGCGACTAGTGCCGGCTTTGGTTTCTGCTTGCGCGGCATCAAACTGGTTTTTAGTTAACAAATTCATGTTAACCACGGCCTCCGAAAAAAGTCCGCGCGTGGCCACAGTATATTTTTTGGTTACCTGATAATTATTATCGCGCAAGGCTGTCAAGGCGGGTTTTAAGCCTTGATCCATATATGTTTCACTGGCTTTGGCAAAATTATCGGCCAATATAACTTCCTCCGGCGACAGATTTGTTGCCATATAGGCTTGCCATAGACTGCTGATGCTGTCGATATTTTTCTCAATCGCTTCCGTAGCTTTAACGGCCTCGGCATGATTCAGCGCAATACTCACATCCTTGTTTGCTGTCTCGACTAACTCCACCTCAGAAAGCGCTGTGCGCAATTGGACGCGGTTTTCCATCATCAAGAATTTTATTTTCTCCAGCTTTTCGACAGGCACCATGTCGTCGAAAAACAGACTGTTCAAACCTTCACGGGATTTTTCCATGCCGTAAATTGAACTAGCACCAATTAGCACTAACACGGCCATCGAGACACCAATTAGTATATTAAGGTATTTACCGAAGTTATATTGCAGTACCATTGTTTTACGCACCCTGTGCAGGAAATTAAACCAAGAAGACGCTAGAGAAACCGTACGCACTTGAGTTTTTAGGGTATGCGGACAATATCTGGGCTTCATTACAAAAAAATCGAGATTATAATAACCCAGTTACGAAAAACTCAATCCGCAGAAAAACAGGCATTTTTAGTGCTTACTAATCGCTAATGGATTGGTGCGTAAGCTATGTGATACAGCATTAGAAATTCAGGATAGTCTTATTTTAATGAGCGAATGGTAAGATATTTAAGTACTTAATGAAAATCAGGCAAACCATGTGTGTAATTATCTGGATATTGATATAGTCAGCCAGCAGCTAACTATTTATGAAGATGGAATCAAAGTTCAGTGTTACAGCGTTTCTACCGCTAAAAATGGCACAGGCGAATTGACAGGCAGTGAATGTACGCCCACCGGTTGGCATAAAATCAGGGCCAAGATTGGTGTGGGACAGCCATTAAATTCGGTTTTTATCGGCAGACGCGTTACCGGTGAACGCTACAGTGTTGATCTGGGTGAGTTGCAGCCGGAACGTGATTGGATATTAACTAGAATCTTGTGGCTAGGCGGACTGGAGCCTGGAAAGAATCGTTACGGTAAAGTCGATACTACCTGGCGTTATATTTATATTCACGGTTGTCCGGATCATTTAATCAACGGCAATCCTGGATCGCACGGTTGTATTCGGATGAAAAATGCCGATGTGCTGGATTTATTTAATAAGATTGAAGTTGGTATTAAGGTTTATATTCATGAATAAGTTTTTTTTAAAAAGCCTAAAGAGGTTGGCATGACGCGTATTGTTTTAGGCATCGAGTATGATGGCAGCGGTTATTCAGGCTGGCAGTGGCAAACTCATCAACGCAGTGTGCAGCAGGTGCTAGAACAGGCTTTGTCGAAGGTCGCCAACCACCCGGTTACCGTGCTATGTGCCGGCAGAACCGATACCGGTGTGCATGCGCTGGAGCAGGTTGTGCATTTTGATACAAAAACAGAGCGAAAATTGCATGCCTGGATGCTGGGCGGCAACAGTAATTTACCCGATGATGTCAGAATTACCTGGGTGCAGCAGGCGGTGGGTGATTTTCATGCCCGCTACAGTGCTATTGCCCGATTTTATCGCTACGTCATTATTAATCGACCGATCAAGTCGGCATTATTGCGTAAGCAGGCGACTTGGTGCCACAATCCACTGGATGCTGACAGAATGCACCAGGCCGCGCAGCATCTGATCGGTAAGCATGATTTCTCCTCGTTCAGGGCGCAAGGTTGCCAGTCCAAAAGTCCTTGCCGGGCCATGTATTTTATTGATGTTTATCGCGAGGGCGATAAGGTTGTTATGGACATTTCCGCCAACGCTTTTTTGCATCACATGGTCAGAAATATTGCCGGGGTATTGATGGAGATAGGCTCGGGAAAGCAATCGATAAACTGGACAGCAGAGTTGCTTGAGGTTAAATGCCGCAAGTTAGGTGGGATTACAGCCCCCCCTCATGGCTTGTATTTGGGCGCAGTTTATTATCCTGAGCAGTACGGTATTACCAAGCATCCGGTATTTGCCAAATTGCCGGCGGGTGCGAAACGGCATGATTAGTGGCAATAGTTAAAATGCCAGGTAGATTCTTTTTTTCAAATGAGTAATTAGTGATATGGTTGATATAAATAATTTTTTGTCCTTACAGATTCATGGTGGAGCTGATCACGGTGACGGTATTGCTGATAGTGTTGCCAGCTTGCTGACTTTTTTTGAAACGCTTTTTGCGCTGGATTCCGGCGATATTTTTTCAACATTAATGCCCGGCATTGCCGGTATGGCTAACATTCATCCGCTGCTAGTGCATTTTCCACTGGCATTTTTGTCGGCTTTTTTTGTCCTGGATTTATTTGGTACCATGGCCAAAAAACAACACTGGCGCAACATAGCCAGTTGCTTGCTATATCTCGGTACGGCAGGTGCCGCATTGGCAGTAACAGCGGGGTTTATTGCCGCAGGTTCCGTTATGCACGGGGAGAATGTTCACGCACTTATGGAGCGACATGAACATTTCGGTGTATCCATACTGTCTTTGGCTGCTTTGTTGTCGATGTGGCGACTGAAAAGCGGTGCTGTCGTTCAGGGCGGGGCAAATAATTTTTTTCTCGCATTGTCGGCATTACTGTGTGTGCTGCTGTTGCTGGGTGCTGATTTAGGCGGTTTAATGGTTTATCACTATGGCGTGGCCGTTGATGCGGCAGTCGTTCCGGAACATGGATATATGCATCTGCACCAGCATTAAAAAATGACGTAAATGGTTTTTTAATTCGCAAGTAAAGCATCGCGTTATTTTATGGTATTCTACCCGGCTAGCTTTTTTTGGATAAATTCTCATATCACTTTATGCGAACTCGCGTTAAAATTTGCGGTTTTACCCGTGTTAAAGATGCTGTTTGTGCGGCTAGCTTAGGCGTGGATGCAATCGGCTTGGTGTTTTATCCACCTAGTCCCAGGCATGTGGATATCGACTTGGCGATCGAGATAGTCAAGGCCTTGCCGGTTTTTGTTTCGGTCGTCGCGCTGTTTGTCGATGAGCAGGAAGCTCGCATACGCGAGGTGCTGGAACGGGTAACCATAGATTGCCTGCAATTTCATGGCGATGAATCGGCTGATGCCTGCAGGCTTTATGGCAAGCGTTATATGAAGGCGGTCAGGGTACAGGAGGGTATCGATATTCCTGCTTTGGCTTCGCATTATCATGATGCGGCGGGACTATTGCTGGATGCTTATCATCCGGGAGCGAAAGGCGGTACCGGTAGTTCGTTTGATTGGGGCTTGATTCCTGAACAGTGTGCCTTGCCTGTGGTGTTGGCGGGAGGGCTGGATATTGCGAATGCCAAATTGGCGGTGCAAACAGTAAGGCCCTATGCGCTGGATGTCAGCAGCGGTGTGGAAGAGCAAAAAGGGTTTAAGGATGCGCTAAAAATGGCGGCATTCATACGTGAAGTTAACGAAGGTGACAGACTAATGTCAATCACCCCGCCCTGAAGGACGGAGCTTGTAAAAGCTAGGTTGACCAGACTAAGCGCTAACACAGTGCTACGATTACAATGGGTCGTTAAGACTTACCAGCGAATGATTCCTTAGTTCGCTGCTTGTAAAGGATCGGATCACGCTGGGGAAAGGTAAAGCCCCGAAGGTTCTTTTCGTCACTGGTAACAGTGAGAGCCGGTTGTAATCATTGTCGAAGGGAGATTGCGGGAAACCGCAGCGTTACTAGCCCCTTACGGGGATACCCTCACGGGTT
>CANNNV010000135.1 GCA_947506155.1 Methylococcaceae bacterium | reverse complement strand
TGACGATAAAAAAGCACCAGGGTAAAAGATGTCCAGCAGACCGACTTAATGGCTTTGCCTATCACGAGAATTGGTTGGAAAATTTATTGATTTCCGCTTCGCTCAAGGATTTTCGGCTGCCCCCATAATCCGGTACAATCAGAAAAAATGATATTTGAAATTGAAAATTGGTATTTTTGCGTTGTTTTTTTCAACAAACAGAACCAATCTTCTGAACTGGCTTATAAAATCAGCGAACCGTAAGTTATAAGATATTACCAATTAAAAATAATATGCGTTATTTACGTCAAAGCAACCTAACGCCACACATTTTTACTTACACGACGAACTTTATCTAGCTTAGGTAACACTATATGGAAATGACTAAGATACACCATCACCCCACCACTATTTTACTGGTCGATGACGAACCCTTTAATTTAAAACTATTAAAAACCATGCTCGGCGCTGAGGGCTATGAAATGATTACTTCCGATCGAGGCGAGGATGCTTTGCTGCTGGCGGAAAAAAATCAGCCTGGACTCATTTTGCTAGATATCATGATGCCTGGGCTAGATGGTTTTGAGGTGGCTTGGTTGCTCAAGGCTAATCCGCAGACCAGCAACATCCCCATTATCATGTTGACTGCATTGGATGACCGCAGTTCACGGATGCACGCACTGGAGATGGGAGCCGAAGAATTCCTGACCAAGCCCGTGGATCGAGCCGAATTATTGATCCGGGTAAAAAATTTACTGCGTTTAAAAGAGTATGCAGATTTTCTTATCGAGCATAACCAGATACTGGAACAACAGGTGGCCATTCGCACCGCAGAGTTATTAGAAAGTTACCATGAAACCATATACACCATGACACTTGCTGCTGAGTACAAAGACGAAGATACCGGCTTGCATGTTGCCAGGATCAGTCATTATTGCCGGATCTTGGCGGAATACTTGGGTATGGATTCAGCCTTTTGCGATTGTATTTTTTATGCCAGTCCGATGCATGATATAGGAAAAATAGGTATTCCCGACCATATTTTGCTGAAGCCAGACTCATTTTTACCGCATGAATGGGAAACCATGAAGAGCCACACTATGTTAGGAGAAAAAATTCTGGCGCGCGGTAAATCACCTTATTTGCGGATGGGGGCCGAGATCGCTCTTAACCACCACGAACGCTGGGACGGTGGTGGCTATCCTCATAATAAGCGTGCCGAGGAAATTCCTCTCTCTGCACGGATAATGAATATCGGAGATCAATATGATGCGCTGCGTTCCAAGCGCCCTTACAAGACAGCTTTTGATCATGATAAAGTGATGCAGATTATCACCGATGGTGATGGACGCACCCTGCCAGTCCATTTTGACCCCGCCGTGATGATCGCATTCAAGGCCTGCTCGGAAACTTTTCGGGACATATATGCTGATCATACAGGGTAAAATAAGCCACAAGGTTATTTTGTTATTACCTTTAATACTAGCGTTTGGAGCTATTTCTGCCATTTATTGGTACTCCTATATAAATTCAATAATCACGCATACGAAATGGCAGGTGAACGACAGTTTTTTGTTAGCTCAACGTGTCTTTAGCGTTAATATCTCCAGCCATACCGATAAACTCTCCGCCACACTAACAGCGATGGCCCAGGATGAACGGCTCAAATCAGCGATGCTTGCCGGTAATAGATCAGACTTATTGCTGAGGGCAAATGCTATTTTTGAAAGCCTAGCCAAAGACTACAATATTACCCATTTTTATTTTATTCACCCTGATCACAGGGTTTTTCTGCGCGTACATCAACCGGAACGTTATGGCGATGTGATTGATCGATTCACGCTAAAGCAGGCCGAGGCAACAGGTAAGCTGGCTTCGGGTCTCGAGCTTGGGCCACTAGGAACTTTCACCTTACGTACAGTTGTGCCCTGGCATGATGGTGATCGTCTAATCGGCTATCTTGAGTTAGGCGAAGAACTGGGCACTATGCTGAAATCAATTAGCGACAGTTTAGAAATGAATGTTTTTTTGACCGTCAAGAAACAGTATTTGTCGCAATCAAATTGGCAACAGGGAGCTGCGATGCTAAATCGCCCATGGACATGGGATTTTTTGCCGGATAGCGTGTTAGTTTTTCAGACGCTGCCCACTATTTTTCCTGAACTTCAGCAAGCGCTTGCCAAGGATAACCATGCGCATACTCAATTAGCCGATCAAAATAAGAAATTTATGTTTGGCCAGATTTCGCTGCTTGATGCGGGTGGACGCGAAGTTGGTAAGGTAGTGTTTTTACATGATGTAACTAGACTTAGCGATCAAAAAAAACGCGACATAATCTGGTCAGCTGGTATTGCGCTGGGCTTTTCGGGAGGAGTGATCTGGTTTTTCTATTATGTCATTGGCCGGATAAAAAAACGGCTTACCTTGTCTCAGACAGCCATTCAGAACAGCAATGCACTCTTGTGTCGCAGCATAGATAATGCGCGTGATGCGATTATCACTATCAACGGAGAAAATGGTGAAATTGCCGCGTGGAATGTCGCAGCAGAGCTAATGTTTGGCTACAGCAAGGAAGAAGCGATAAAGCAGACACTACATGAAATCATTACACCGATTCGTTTTCAAAGCGCAGCGAAGAAAGGCATGAGTCATTTCGCAACTACCGGAGAAGGTGAAGTTATCGGTAAGACTCAGGAGCTGTCGGCTATGCACAAAAACGGCACGGAATTTCCGATTGAGCTTTCTATTTCCATTACCCAAATCAACGGTAAATGGCTCGCCACCGGTATCGTGCGCGACATCACTGAGCGCAAGCAGCATGAATTGGCGCTAGCAACTGTTCAGCATGATCTGAAAACTGCCTACGAATTGATTTTACTCAAAAATGAACAATTATATAAAAGCAATCGGGCACGCTCAGAGTTTTTAGCCGCTATATCACACGAACTGAAGACACCGCTGAACACTATAATTGGCTTTTCGGAACTACTCAAGGAAGGTATTACCGGTGCACTAACTGAGGAGCAATCCGATTTTACACGCGGCATTTACGAGGCAGGAGTAAAATTGCTAAGCTTGCTTTCCGATATCATCGACTTCGCACGACTAGAAGCCGGACATACTTATCTCGAACTTAGACAGGTACAAGCGGATATTTGGCTCACAGAAATTATGATGCCCTGGCAAGAACGGGCTACTGCCAGCGGCCTGACATTCCTGCTGGATATACCTAAACCATTGGGAATACTGTATCTCGACCCGGCAAAAGCACGGCAAATTGTGGTCAGTTTGCTTTCTAATGCGGTGAAATTTACCAAATCGGGAGGGTCAATAACTGTCTCCATGCGCCGCGTGACACAGGCACAGGCACAGGCACAGGCACAGGCACAGGCACAGGCACAGGCACAGGCACAGGCACAGGCACAGGCACAGGCACAGGCAACCGGTAGTTTTTTACCAGGTGCTTTTGCAGAATATTTAGAAATTAGTGTCTGCGATACCGGTAGCGGTTTTCCTCCAGATCTGCTGAGCAAACTATTCGAGCCTTTTCGTCAAGGTGATGCGTCTACCACACGTCAATACGAAGGGACTGGTCTCGGTCTGGCGATAGTCAAAAGTCTAGTTAATTTACACGGCGGCATCGGGCAGGCTCATAGCGCCCTAGGTCAGGGGGCTTGTGTTACGATTTGGCTGCCCTGGCGTGAAAACGCTGTTATTCAGAGTAATGATTCACAGACTCCAGAACACCCGCTACTAGCGCTATTGATCGAGGATGACGCCAAGGCTGAAGAGTTGATTCGACTACAACTGGAAAGTCAAGGCTTACAAGTCATTAGTGCAGACACAGCAAGTCGTGGCCTGCAATTGGCAAAAATCAAACACCCTGCACTGATCACATTGGATATCCTGTTACCTGATATGGATGGCTGGACTTTGCTTAAAAAACTGAAAACGACTCCGGATCTAG
Organism: Methylococcaceae bacterium; assembly: GCA_947506155.1. Classification (GTDB taxonomy): domain Bacteria; phylum Pseudomonadota; class Gammaproteobacteria; order Methylococcales; family Methylomonadaceae; genus Methylobacter_A. Next base: position 3,593 of record CANNNV010000135.1, on the reverse strand, counting down.
CACATATTCCAGTAGTTATTATTTCGATAGTTGCTGACCAGAAAAAAGGTATTTCGCTGGGCGCAACCAGCGTGATTCAAAAACCCTATAAGTACGATGAACTGAGGGATGCACTGGCTCATGTGCAACAGGCACTGAATTCGACCGAATTTAATGAACTGATGTTTTTGAACGCGGTCAGGATAGCATTGAAAAAAACATAAAAAAATTTAAACATAATCATACGGATCGCAGTTTTTAGGCCAGTCGTGGGTTGAAGTAGCAACATTAAAATTAACGGATTTTTTATGACAAACACTACTGAAATATTTCCCTGGAACGACAACTTCAAAACAGGTATCGATAGAATTGATGAACAGCACCGTCGACTGATAGATTTAATCAATAAACTGGCTAGTCATTTGACATACCAATCAGAACCTAAGACCTTGAACAGTATTTTTACTGAATTGTCTGAGTATGCTTTTTATCATTTTCGTACCGAAGAAATTATTTGGGCTCAATATTTCCTGGACGATGAACTGGAACTAAAACACAAGAAAATTCATCAGAGTTTTATTGAAACCATATTAGGACTGAAGAATCAGGATAATAGTCATTCAGAAGACCAAGTTATCGCCGATATTCTCTCGTTCCTTACTCATTGGCTGGCTTATCATATTCTTGGTGATGACATGCAGATGGCCAAAATCGTACGAGGCATACAGTCCGGTTTATTTATTGAAGAAGCCAAGCTTTATGCTCAGTGGGAATTGAGCGGAGCCATGAAGGTGCTTATTGAAACTATATTGTCGATGTATGACAACTTATCAAGCCGAACCTTGTTGATGATGAAAGAAATCATGGAGAAAGAAAGAGCTGAAGAAAAGCTTCGTCTTGCTGCCAATGTTTTTGAAAACACCTTAGATATGATTTGTATCACTGATGCAGATCTCAACATCGTTGACCTTAATCCCGTTTTCTGCCAAAGCTACAATCTTAGTTACGAGGAACTACTAGGAAGAAATTTAGCAACACTTAAATTAGGATTTAATGGCCAAGACTTTTCATCTGCTTTATGGGAAGAAGTTAATAATAAAGGGCACTGGTGCGGTGAAATTAAAAACCGTAAATCTAGCGGCGAACTTGAAGCGGAGTGGTTGACACTTTCTTCCGTCAAAAATACACAAGAGGTAATTACTAATTATGTCGGGGTATTTTCGAACGTATCCCAGTTGTTTCTACGGCAACATAAACTGGAGACTCTTGTAAATCATGATGCACTGACGGGGCTTCCTAACCGATTTTTACTTGCCGATCGTTTGGAGTTAGCTATCGCAGATACTAAAAGATCTAGTAAAACATTTGCAATTTGCTATCTTGATCTCGATGGCTTCAAACTTGTCAATGACACGTTTGGTCATACAGTCGGTGATCAGTTGTTATGTGAAATAGCTCAGCGATTTAAAAGTGTTTTGAGAAGCAATGATACAGTTGCCAGAATTGGCGGAGATGAGTTTGTTATTGTGCTCAGAGACATTAAATCACTAGAGGATTGTACGGTGATGTTGGACCGGTTATTAGTGAAAGTTAGTCAGCCAGTTTTAGTGGACAACCAAACTGTTCAGGTTACAACTAGTATAGGTGTTGCTATTTTTCCACATCATGGCAACGATGCTGAATCATTATTAAAGTTTGCGGATCAGGCTATGTATGTAGCCAAAGATGCCGGAAAATCTCGCTATCATTTTGCTGAGGTACCTGAAAATTGAACGAAGATGAAATAGGTCTAATCATGGCTGACCAGCAAGCCAGTATTTTGATCGGCTATTTATCTGAAGTTCGAGGCGATGGTATGGATGCTAGAATGGCAGATGAATATTGTAACGAGTCCCCCTTGATCCAGATAGATAATGAGACGCTGTTGGCCGGTCATATAGGCTCCTATGTGATTATCCGTCAGGCCGCTATTGGGGTACTGGCACTGGTTTTTAAAATGTGGGAAAAGGATCGTTTTGATACTATCGGCACTCGGCAAACCGACCGTTTTATATCGTTGGTTTCTGTGGGTGAGATAGAAGATGATGGCCAATTTATTCGCGGCGTACGTCATTATCCAACGCCTGGCGCCAAGGTTTATGCCGTCGGTCTCAATGAGATCAATGCAATATTTTCAAAATTCAGAGCTTATCAGTTTTTTATCGGTCAGTTATCGTCACATAAAGACTATCATCTAAGCCTTGATCCTCGTGCGCTGTTTGGTCGCCATTTTGCGATTATCGGTCAATCAGGTTCAGGCAAGTCCTGGGCTGTCACCAGCTTAATTCAACAGACTATTAAAGCCATGCCTAAAAGCCATATCATCTTGCTGGATTTGCATGGTGAATATTGCTGGAAAGATGCTAACCAAGTGCTGCAATCGGCTTTTGCTCAAAATCAGGTCAATTATATCAATGCAATGGACATGGAAATGCCGTATTGGATGATGACCTATGCGGAACTGGTGGATTTGTTTATAGACCGTGGCGATAAAGGCGCGTCCTTGCAAATGTCGTTTATGCGCGAAGTGCTGCAACAGTTGAAACGCAAGGAGGCCAAACAAATTGGCTTGATGGGCGTCTCGATTGATACACCCATCTATTTTTCGCTGGCGGAACTGTATCTGCAATTTAAAGTGGCTAACGAAGAAAAAAAGGAGTTTGGCAAGGTTCAAGGGGCCTTGTTCGGGCAATTTGATGAGTTCTTAATCAGAATGCAAAGCCGTTTTAACGATGTCCGCTATGATTTTTTACTAAAGCCGAAGATTCGTAATACGTCTGCTAGTATGGCTGACTTATTGCGGTCATTTGTCGGTCTGGGTGCCAAAAAGGCTAATATCACTGTCGTCGATTTAAGTTCCGTGCCGACCGATGTCAGGCCGGCCGTTTCTGCGCAGGTGGGACGTTTGGCCTATGAATTTAATTACTGGAACCCGCAGCGGCGCAATTTCCCGATTACGCTGATCTGCGAGGAAGCCCATGCCTATATTCCGCGAGAAAAAGGCGGTCAGTTTGATGGCACTAAAAAGATGATGGAGCGCATCGCCAAAGAAGGCCGTAAATATGGTGTTTCAATCGGCGTGGTCAGTCAGCGGCCTACCGAGTTATCCGAAACCATGCTGTCGCAATGTAGTTCATTTATTTGTTTACGCACTACAAATCCGGATGATCAAGCTTATATTAAAGCTCTGGTGCCGGAAGCCGAGGGTGATTTAACCGATATTTTGAGTTCGCTGGGTCGGGGTGAGGCGTTGATTTTAGGTGAGGCCACGCCATTACCGACGCGCGTTCAGCTATATCGGCCAAATCCCGAGCCAAAAAGCAATGACGTAGATTATTTTACCAGCTGGAGGGAAGGGCCTAACGATCTGGATGTTGAGGAAATTGTCAATTTATGGCGAACTCAAACCCGAAAGTAAAAAGTATCTTCTCACGGTTCGCCGATTTTTCTGCCTACTTCCCCAGATTTAACCGCCAGCCCTTGATAAATTGCAGAAGAGGAACCCAGTAATGCCAAAATGCGTAACTGCAGAACGTTTAGCGGACTCACACTGTGATGGTTTATCCCACCAAAAC
>CANNNV010000134.1 GCA_947506155.1 Methylococcaceae bacterium | reverse complement strand
TTGAACACTCATTCTGGCAACTTGAACACCGATTCTGGAAAAACCCAAAAAAGTGTTCAGCTTGAAACCAGAATCAGTGTTCAGGTTAAATCAGAATAGGTGTTCAGCTTGGATCAGAATGGGTGTTCAGGTTGAACCAGAATATGCATGAATTTTTAAAGGCTAATTATTTAGTAATTGTGGTCATGGTTGACGCGCTATCCGCATTAAATCAGGATGTTCTACTCGCTGAATTACAACCGCTTATCGAACAAGAACATCTTACCTTGCATTCAGAAATATTATTCGCCCCGCTACCCACATTAACCGAAGTTGGAAAAATGGCAGTATTAACGGGAAAACCTGTTACCAAATTGCCTAGCGATAACGAAACAGCACTCAGAGAAACCTATCAGCTTAAGCCAGAAGCATTAAAAATAGTGCGTAACTGGAAAGAATCAAGCGAGCATTTAGAAGCACAAACCAATCTATTGGTATTTTTTGAAAACCGCTTAGATGAACGCCTGCATGAGTGCGTGAGTTTTGAAAAACATTGCGCTGATTTAAAACCGATTAGCAGTCAAATAACCACCTCAATTCAACGCTGGACAAAAGACGCGATGAACACAGGGCGTGACATTGCTATTTTTATAACAGCCGATCACGGTATGACTGTTACGCAAGAACAGTATAGCGGTGACATTAAAGAGCGCGTTTTTAAACTCAACTCAGCCGATAACCTGCCAGAAGGTTTTGTAAAAGTTGATAACTATGCCGTACCCAAAAGACGTTTGCGTTTAAAAGCCGATGATTTATTGACGCATGGCGGTTTAACGCCAGAAGAAGTCTTAATCCCGCTGATTACCTTAATATCTCGCCCGACACAACCGTCTAAAACGCCGCTAGAAGTCGATTTGTCGGTGCAGAACTGTATCAAACTGAGCGATAAACAATGGCAACTCGAATTAACACTCACCGCTAGTGTAGCCGTTGATAGCATTCATCTAAGCTTAGCTACGCCGTTTAATGGCAAAAGCTACATTGACAGTTTGCGAGCCAATAAAAGCCAAAACCTGATTATAAATTTCAATTCCAATCAGCACCAAGAAGGCCCAATAGAAATGACACTCTCGCTGACATATAACCGAGCAGGAGCGCGTGAAGAAAATCAAAAACTGTTACTCGTGCAGTTCCCCGCATCATTGCTAGAAAAAGACGCTGATACACAAAACTTCGAGGGTATGTTTTGAATAAGCAATTATTAGACGAAAAAATCAGTGCGGCGTTTTCTGAACTCATCATTGATAAAGCCCTCGTTCGGCAATTAAAAATCCGTGACAAACGCACCATTCCCAGCTTTGTCGAGGAATGGATGATTTCGCGTTTTCAAAAGCCTGATAAAAGTAACGCTGAGGTTTATGCCGACATCACCAGCTTTATGAGCAAGCATCTACCGTCAAAAACTGAAAAAGAAACCATCAACTACCGCTTACATTCCGGTGAATCGTTGGTGTTATTGGATAGGTTTGAAGTCCGTATTGATATTGCCAAAGGTAAAAAACTGCTGACGATACCTTGTTTAGAAGAGCGCAATGCTACCGTTACCAGCGAAGTATTAGAAAAAAATCAATCTTTACTGGAAGGCGGGCAATGGGGTGCTGGGCGGTTATTGGTGAATTCTAGTGGTAAAAATAATGTGATTGAATTGGTTGAATTTAATCCGATGCAATCGGGTAAGGTTCGCTTGGAACAGATTATCAAAGCGCGAGAACAATTTACGACACGTCAATGGATTCATTTATTGCTGCGCACGATGGGCTACGAACCTTCAGCTTACACGGAAGAGCAACAAAATAATGTTATTTTACGCATGTTGCCCTTGGTGCAAAATAATCTCAATATGATGGAGCTTGCCCCTAAAGGCACCGGTAAATCATATATTTATGATAATTTGAGTCGCTATGTGTGGCTAAACAGCGGTGGCGGCTTATCACAAGCCCAGTTGTTTATGAATTTGAATACTAATGAAGTCGGCTTACTCGGTGGTAAATATGACTTATTAGTGCTAGATGAAGGGCAATCGATTAACTTTAAAGGCGCTGATGATATACATGCAAAATTTAAAGATTATTTAGAGTCAGGGCAATTTAGCGTTGGCGGTAAAAAAGTGACCAGCGAATGCGGTTTGATTATTTTAGCCAATATTCCTTTAACGCTGGAAGGACATCCCCGCCAAGCCGATTATATTCGCCACTTACCCGAAATGTTCCATGATTCTGCATTAATAGATAGATTTCATGGCATTATTCCCGGTTGGAAAATTCCGCGATTCACCACCAATCATGCCGCTCAAGGCGTGGGTATTAAAGCGGATGTTTTTGGTGAATATTTACACCAACTGCGGACTGTCAGTCATCATGAGTTTCCGTTTGGCGATGGTCCAACTTTAAAAGGTGATAGTAGGGATGTGAAAGCAGTTACTCGTTTAGCTTCTGCTTTATCAAAATTGCTATTAATCAATCACGGCCATGCCGATTATGATGAATATGTGTTTAATCCGGCCAAGGACTTACGGGCACGCGTGCGGTCACAGTTGCTGGAACTAGATCCTCAGGAGTTTTACAAGCCGATTGATGTGCATTTTTAGTGATGATCTAATCTGAAAAATTTCCTTGGAAAGAAAAATGTATACAAATTATTCGCCGACAATAGAGCCTTGGCTTTTTTTTAACGTTCATTGGAAAATACTAAATCAACCCTTTTGTCAAAATTACAAAATTGTGCCAAGTTAAATTTCTTAAAACTTCCGTTTCGCTTTCCTTTACCAAAACTTCGCAGGAATTATCTTCGAAAAGTTTTAAAAAGTCCTCAATGTGGATAGGTTGGTAAAGCTTGCCATTTTCTCGGTTACTACCCTCATGAGTATCGCGAAAGGAGACGATTAAGCAGCCAGGGGCATCAAGTAGCTGGAGCAGACGATGACAAGCGGTATGTAAATCAGACGGATCTAAATGCATCAATACGGCAGAGCAAAGTATATTTTGAAACTGCATTCCAGCCAGTTGCCTTAGAGCGGGTAACTCATCTTGCAAAAAATTACCGTCTGGGTATAAAACGTTGGTTTGTTTTAACATTTGTTGTGAGGCGTCAATACCAGTCGCCGGAAATCCATGTTGTGTTAGCCAGTGTGTATCGCGGCCAATGCCGCAACCAATATCGATAGTTGTTCCCTCTTTTATAAAATATTGGTTAATTAATTCATAAATCCGGTGCGGTGTTAAGGTTGCATGTAATTGTGCAATGCTTACGGCTTCTTGGTTGTAAGCGTCTATGGTTTGTTTATCCATGAGTTAATGAATGCTCCTTTATGTTTTTTCGGCACCTGCCGCCCCGTCTCTGTCATCACTAAATCAATATACTCGCCTTTCTGATCAGGCCCATAACTGACATGAATCGGGCGATCTTCGGCATAGAAATACAGCCGATCAAATGGTGTGTTTTCTGCAACCCAGTCGGCGACTTCGCGCATATTTTCATCGTCGACGATAAAATCAATTGCTGCCCCTAAGCGTGGGCAGATCAGGTTCTTTTTGGTATTGAGTTCATGCGCGGCATGTTGATCCAGTTTAGGTGCAATCCGTTTGTTAATGTGTTTGCCTAATTCATGTGAGCAAAAACCGTAAGTCAGACTTATCATGCCGAAATAATCAATCAATGGATCGAGAATATGCGTGGCTAAATCATACAGTGCAGTATAACTGTCTGGCTGTTTTGGACGGTTCGCTAGGCCGAGGCGTTGTTGGGTTTCGCCGCATTCGATCAGTTGTCGATAGGTCAGGTTTTGGCCACACGGCGCATCAAGATCCGGAATAGTTTGACTGCGTAGCAAGTTAAAACCATCAATCGCCCAACGTGCTTTGGCCAGTGTGTCGCGAAAAGCATCGGGCCTGGGGCCATAGCCGCTCAAGTCGAACAAATTCAAGGCTTGCAGGTGTTCGTCAAAGCTGAGTTGTTCGGCATAGTTGGGAAATTCTTCATTGATATAACGCGATTTTACATACAAATAGGTGGGCTCAAATTCTTCGCCATATTGATATAGATCAAAGCTTTGTTGACGCAGGTTAACCTTAACCCGTTCCAGTAAGCGTGGTAACGGCAGTTGTTGAAAGTCGTCGTAACGCATCAAACTGAGCTTGCCGGACTGGCTATGAATTTTGATTAAATCGGTTTGTTCTATATCGCCATAAAGCACGGTTGCGCAGCCAATATAAATGCGTAACACGGTGGGCAACTGTTCAACGACCTGACTATGTAAATATAGAGCTTGCTCTTCATCAAGATGGCCTAAACCTTGTTCGCTAGCTTGCAGACAGGCCGTTGCGATCAGCTCGGCTTTGCCGATTTGAAATAACACCGCTTGGGCGGTTGCCATGGCGTTTTTATAATCGCCAAAAAAAGCTTTGATGTCTTTTTGTAGGGCCGTTTCCAGGTGTTTGTAAGCCCTGCGTTTTAAAAAAGTCTGTAAGGCAAAGTAAGTTAACAAATCGTCAATGCGGTTTTGTCGTGCTTGCTCTAAAAGGTCTTAATCAAACTGGGCTAGCATAAAGTGCAGTGCTTTACTGATAGAGCCAAAACTTTCCGTCAGCTCTATCAGGTTATCAAGTTCGGTTTTTTCCGGCAAACGGCCCAGTTCCAGGGTTTGTTGCCAGAGCGGATCAAGCAGATGTTTAAAGCTAAGATATTTTTTCTCGTTACGCGACAGCTTGGGTACGGCGGGATTCGAAGAGCGTTGCGACAGGCGTAACACATTGCGGTGACTACGTTGTCGATTGAGCAAAAAGCGTTGTTCGGCATCCGTGTCTTTAAAGATAAAGAAGATGCCAGGGGCAACCGGAATTGCCTCCGTGTCTAAGGTGTCGCTTAGAAATTCTTTTAATTCGGTTTGGGTAAAGTATTTCTGGAACGTATTGCGCTGGGTGATGACTCCATCATTAAACGTTTGGCCTTTAAACGCGTTTTGATTAAGCAGCATCGCCGAGACCACCAAGACTTGTTGAGTTAAATGATAAGCGCCCCGTAAGGCTTCAAGGCGCTCTTGATAACTTTCGATGACATTAATAACAAAGCCCAAATTAACAATGTCGGCGGCTTGTTTAGGTCGCTCCGGGGCATAATGGGGGTCCCAACCTGACACGGTAATGGCGTTGGCGGTTAAGTTGCGAATATCATCGCCTCTGCCACAACCGTAATCAAATACCGACCAGTTACCTTCCAAAAAACCATGCCGTGCCAGACATTGCATCGGTGCTGACAAATTGCTGCGTGATAGGGCTGTTAAATGTCTGGAAATGGCTGTGCCAGGTAACGATTCGGAATCCTGCGGTTCATCATAATTGGTTTCAAAATTGCCAATCGGTACAAATTGATGATCAACCAGCTGAAAGCCTTTTTCGGCAATCAGATTTTCCCAGGCTTGTTTAAAGCCGATACGAATTGGATTTTCAAATAAGCCCAGTTGTTCGGCGGTTGCTGTCAGCTCTTTAAACGAGGTGATGTGTGGATCATCTTGGCTAAGAAATAGTTCTTTGCGGTGCAGAATGGGAGGATTAAATGAGGCTTGATAGCTGCGTTTTTCGACACGCTGGGCGTCCAGATCAATGCGATAGCTTTTTTCCAGGGCAGGAAAAGCATCAATAAAAAATCCTGGATACCACAATAATGATAGCGCCTGACTTTTACCGTCATATTTCACAACATTGTAATCGGTATCTGCCTGCAAATTGGCCAAGGTCTCTGCTGCGGCGATCTGTTGTTGCACATCGTCAGATTGGGCAATGGTTAAACTGCTATGCCAATAAACATTGTTAAGAACTTTCTTGCCGAGCATATTATTACCTTACGCCAATGCTAGTTGTCTTAAATGGGTAACTGCGGCACAAATGCATTGCCCAGCTTGTTGAATATCTGATTCAGTCGTGTAACGTCCAAAACTGATACGCACAGCGCCATAGAGTCGATCACCTTCTATGCCCATGGCTCTAAGGACATGCGAGGCGTCAATAGCACCCGTATTACAGGCTGAACCGGAAGCAATTGCTAATTCGTCCCTTAAGGCAATCAGTAACGAATCCGCGCCCACCTGATCAAAACTGACATTGATGATATGGGGCAATTTATTGAGTTGATCGCCGTTAAACTGAACGCCTTCAAGCTTCTGGAGTTGATCCGTTAGCATTTTTGCCAGGCGGGTGCCATGTTGATAGTCAGTCAACATTTGGTCATGGGCAATTTTAAAAGCGGTAGCCATTCCGACTATCTGATGGGTGGGTAAAGTGCCTGGGCGCAGGCCGTATTCTTGCCCCCCGCCATGCATCAAGGGAGATAAATTGGTTTGTTTTCTGTTGCGTACATACAGGCAGCCAATGCCTTTAGGCCCATAAAATTTATGGGCTGACAGGGACAACAAATCTATTGGTGTTTCAGTCAGATCAATCTTTATCTTACCAGCGCTTTGAGCGGCATCAACATGGAAAAACAAGTCTTTATCTTTTAGGGCTAGTGCGATTTGTTGTATATCTTGGATAAAACCTGTCTCATTGTTGACCTGCATCAGGGACACAAGGATGGTTTCTTCAGTCAGTGCATCCAAAATACGATCAAGACTTATGCGGCCCTCATGATCGGGTCTTAGATAAGTTATCTTAAAACCGATGCTCTTAAGGTATTTGCAGGTATCCAATACCGCTTTATGTTCGCTGGCTGAAGTAATGATGTGGTTGCCTTTACTTTGATACCTTAAGGCAATTCCCTTAAGAGCCAGGTTATTCGATTCGGTTGCCCCTGAGGTAAAAATAAGATCCTTTGCTTTGCAACTTAAAAGATGTGCGATTTCAGTGCGAGATTGCTCGACTAAGGCATCAGCTACTTCACCAAAGTCATGCTGCAAGGACGCGGGATTCGCGAAAACCCCGCTCAGGGTTAAGCATTGCGCCATGGCTTTAGCCGCTTGGGGTGTCATGGGTGTTGTCGCCGCGTAGTCAAGATAGATTTTGGTATTCAAAACAGGTTTTATTGGTCAGTTATGGACTTAAAGAAAATAACCTTACTTGAGCAAAGTGATAAAATTCTGATAAATTGATACTTTATTTAGTACTGCTCTTAATTTTGCACGCAAATGTACGCATTAAGTAATTCACTTTCCGTTGATAGGTTTTGCAATCTGCAACTGGAATCCTGGTTTAGCAGTTTCAACCGACAGGTGCAATCCCCTGAAGAGTTTGCACACCAGCTACAACCTACTGTTCTTTAAAGTGACTGTAACCGTAAAGGATAAAAATTTTTACCCTGAGTGGAAAAACATTTTCTACCGGGCTAGTCTACTCAGGGCAACTACATTTGCCTTTAAAACTAATTTAAAATCAATAATTTACGTTTTTTATATGATTTTTTAGAGGTTTTTTGTTGTTTTAAGCCATTCATCGGTTTTTGCGCGAGATACCCCGTCCTTTAGGTCGGGGAGGGATAGCGCGTCGGCGTTAGCCGACCCAGCTCATGCAGCTCCTATTGCGTTTGCTATCTTTAAAAAATTAGGTGCTTGTCTTTCCAAGCGGTCAACCCGTGAG
>CANNNV010000133.1 GCA_947506155.1 Methylococcaceae bacterium | reverse complement strand
CTCGCCAATTTTAAATCTTCGATTTGTGATGCGTTTAAGGGTAAGAGAGCTGGTTTTTGAGTGGATGCCATGGTCATGATGGTAGGAGTGATATGGGAAGCTGAAAGTTTACTCTAAAAGGGTAATATTTTCTTTGGAAATCACCTTAGCAAGGAAGTCTGCTTTGCTTTGAGCCAGCGCTTCTGCTGCAGCTTGCGCCAGAATCAACGCCTGTTCAGCCTGCTTGTGAACACTGATGTCGGTATGTGTGCCGATCATACGCAAGGGTTTTTTGTCCTTGTCACGACTGACCACCATGCCTCGAGACAGCATCCATTTATAGTCATTATTTTTGCATTTAAACCGATATTCAACGACATAGGTTTCAGTTTCCCCGCTTAGATAAGCTTGTACAGCTGTGGTAACAAACAACTGATCCTCAGGATGAATACGTGCAGTCCATTCATGGCTGGTCGGAAAAATGTCATTTTCAGCATAGCCCAACATTTCTTTCCAGCGCCTAGAATATATTGCGGCATCGGTCTGAATATTCCAATCCCAAACACCGTCACCGGAACCCTCAATAGCGAATTTCCAGTAGAATTCACTTTCTTTTAATGCATCCTCGATACGTTTACGTTCGGTGATATCAGAATTGAAGCCATCCCACAATGTAGAGCCATCGGCGTTTCGCTGTGGCATTGACTTACTCATCAGCCAGCGCACCGTGCCATCATCAAACTTTACCCGATATTCACAGTTAAACACACTCAGATCCCGTGCTGAGTTTTGGATGGCGGTAATAACGCCATCATAGTCGTCCGGGTGAATAACTAACCATAATTTCGAAGCATCTTCACAGACTTCTTCGGCACTGAGTCGATATAAATCATGAATAGCTGCACTGGCGTAAGGTATGCTAAATTTTCCATTGGCATGCAAACAAAATTGAAACACCATACCCGGCAGCTGACTGGTTATTTTTTGGAGACGGTTTAGTGCATCTTCTTGCAGCTTTGCCGTTTTTAGGTGTTCAGCACTAATAAGGGCGTGCTTTTCGGCTAGACGCAAGGCCGCTTCAGTCTCCTTGATTTTGGTGATGTCAGTCAGCGTGATACGCAATGTCGCATCAATCGGCATGCAGTTTAGCTGAACAATAAACTCCGAATTATTAACATCTTTTAGACTTAACTCGGTATTTTGTGGCTTGTTGTGTTTTATTACGCCAGAACAAAAAAGGTACCACTTGTCCCCGTCTTTAACGGTAACCAAAGAGACAAAGCGATGATTCAGCAACTTGCCTCGATCCATGCCGAATAATTTCGCAGCAGTCAGATTGAGTTCAGTAATAAAGCCTTCGCGGGTAAGAATTAAATAACCGACTGGAGCGAAATCATAAAGATCCTTATATCGATCACGAGATTCGTCCAAAGCCACCTGCATGCAGCGTAACGCCTCATTTTGCATTTCCAGTTGCACTTGGTGCACCTGAAGCTCATAGCGTAATCCTTCATTGGAAAAAGCCACTGCTTCCAGGGCTGGAGTATCGACTAGCAATGCCTCAGCATCAGACCTTAATACATTGTTTTTTATTTATATAATTCATGATTATTTAGTGAGTAACTGCACAGTGCGCTTAAAATTTCCACAGTACCAGCACTTGTGGCACACTTTCGTTTAAGCCTTTTATGCCGTATTTATTATGCCAATATTGATATTCAATACCGGCATAAAAATGACCACTGTTACCCCATAGGTCACCCACATCGAGACGTAGTTGCGGTTGAGCAATAATATTATCCGCATAACCGTAGCTTTTTTTACCAATAAAATCAGCGAAGCCTTGCAAGCTCCATTTCGTGCCAGAAATCGTAAAAGGAAATATCCAGACGGGGGTAATTTGCCATGAACGCCCGTAGGAAACAGCTTCAATCTGATCATGTTGGAGAAAATCAAGACTAAACATTTTGAATCCAGGCAAATTAAAATCTAAGGTGACACCATACAGAAAAATACGTGAGCCACTCTGCGGACTAGTAAAACTTTCACCGGCATTTATCCCGACTGCTGCATTAATATCTTTAAAAATCCCTAGCGACAAATTTTTTCCCAGTAACTTGCCTAAGGTAAGATAACTATAAGCTTCACCATAGACGCTGGTTTGTGAAGGTTGACCTGCATGGCTAATATACGTATCCATGAAAAAGAAATTGCGGCCTAATGCCCACCCATCAGCATGGGTAACGGTAATCGTTGACATGCTGACCGAATTTGAATTGGCAGGCATATGATAGCCATCACCGTGCAGGTACTGAATTTCATTGTTACTCCATTCAAACAGGTCTGCCTTGGCCGTCCTCAAGCTTGTCTGCATCAGCAATAAGCAAATACAAAGTCGAAAAAATATTTTGCCTACATGAGCTGTTACACCCAGGTTTTCCCTATTCAACATAACCAACCTTGTTATTAAAATAGAACACCTTTAAATTCAATAAAGTATATTCACGATGAGATAACTGCTGACTGTAACAGATTACATAGGTAATTCAAATCAACACAATAACCACAGCCCCTCAACAGCACTTTTTACCGTTTGCGCTCTTATTTCTCGACGACTTCCTGCGTAGTGCTTTTTGACCACCTTGGAACCATTTTTATCTGCCCAAGCGATAAATACCGTACCCACCGGTTTTTCTTTCGTTCCGCCTTCCGGCCCCGCTATGCCAGTCACCGCAACGGCAATACCGGCTTCGCTACACGCTAAGGCACCGACTGCCATTTCCGTTGCAGTCTCTGCACTCACCGCACCGTAGTGATCTAGCGTTTGCGGATTGACTCCCAGCATCTGGACTTTTGCCGCATTACTGTAAGTGACGAAACCCCGATCAAACCAGGCAGAACTTCCCGGGGTGTCAGTCATCACTTGAGAAATCCAGCCGCCAGTACACGATTCAGCGGTGACAATAATTTTCCCGTTGGCTTTTAACCAAAGACCCAGTTGCTCGGCCAGTTTAAATAATTCAGACTCCATGATGTGACCTCGGATAAAATAGAAGTATGAGTATAAAACAAAAAACCACCGATCAGCACACGCCAATGATGCAGCAGTTCTTACGCATCAAATCTGAGCATCCCGACACCCTGCTGTTTTACCGCATGGGCGATTTTTATGAACTGTTTTTCGACGACGCCAAAAAAGCCTCGCAACTGCTAAATATTACCCTGACTAGCCGAGGGCAATCAGCGGGACTGCCGATTCCTATGGCAGGCATTCCTTATCACGCCGCCGAAGGCTATCTTGCCAAACTGTTACGACACGGCGAATCGGTAGCGCTTTGCGAACAAATCGGCGACCCTGCAACATCCAAAGGCCCGGTCGAGCGCAAGGTAGTCCGCATCGTGACTCCGGGCACCGTGACCGATGAGGCCTTGCTCGAAGACCGCAAAGATAATCTGCTGGTCGCGGTCTGCTCAAGTTCCGGCACACAACACGGTATCGCCAGCCTAGATTTAACCAGTGGCCGTTTTGTATTACAACAGGTTGAATCAATAGCCCAGTTATTGAGCGAAATCGGCAGACTTAACCCAGCGGAATTGCTGTTTAGCGAGGACTGGTCTGTGCCAGATAGCTTAAAACAAGCTAGCGGCTTAGTCAGAAGGCCGCCCTGGCATTTTGAACTAGAAAGTGCCAAACAATTGGTGTTAAAGCAATTCAACACGCTGGATTTAAAAGGTTACGGCTGCGAAAACATGAATGCCGCGATCGCGGCGGCTGGTGGTTTGCTGCAATATGTCAAGGATACCCAACAAAGCGCACTGCCGCATATTCAAGGCATACGCACCGAAAGCAGCGACGACAGCATTTTGCTGGATACAGCCAGCCGACGCAATCTTGAACTGGATTATCACCCGTCCGGACAACTGCAATACACGCTGTTCGGGGTGCTGGATAAAACTGCAACCGCGATGGGTAGCCGCTGCCTGAGACGCTGGATCAATAGGCCCTTGCGCGATCACAGTATTCTGAACAACCGCTACGTCTGTATCGATACGCTGCTGAATGTTTTACATTATCACGACATACAAGCCCAGTTGCGCCAAGTCGGCGATATTGAACGGATTAGCTCGCGTATCGCGTTAAAATCGGCGCGTCCCAGAGACTTGTTAGTGTTGCGCAATACACTGGCAGTGCTGCCCGCTTTGCAACAGACTTTAGCTACCGGCGACAATCCGCAACTCGCAGCCTTATGCGAGCAGATCAACGAACACCCGGAACTGGTGAACTTGCTGCAAAGCGCACTTATCGACAATCCGCCGGTGCTGATCAGGGACGGCGGCGTAATTGCATCCGGCTATCATCCAGAACTCGATGACTTGCGCAATCTCAGCCAAAACGCCGATCAGTTTTTACTGGATATGGAAATCCGGGAAAAAACCGCAACCGGCATCAGTACATTAAAGGTTAATTACAACCGGGTGCATGGCTACTACATTGAAATTTCCAATCTGCATGCAGAAAAAGTCCCCGCGCATTACACCCGCAAGCAAACGTTAAAAGGCGCCGAGCGTTATATTACCGAAGAGTTAAAAGCGTTTGAGGACAAGGTACTCAGCGCTAAGGAAAAGTCGCTGTCGTTTGAAAAAGCCTTGTACGAGGAATTGCTGAATATTATCGGCGCATCACTGATCCCGCTGCAACTGTGCGCTGCCGCGTTGGCCGAACTGGACGTATTGGTCAACTTTGCTGAACGCGCCGAAACGCTGAATTTATCTCAACCGACGTTAGTTAGTGAATCCGGCATCAACATAGAAGCCGGGCGGCATCTGGTTGTTGAGCAGGTTTCGGCGCTTCCATTTGTACCCAATGATTTGTTGCTTTCCAGCCAACGCCGGATGCTGGTGATTACCGGCCCGAACATGGGTGGTAAATCGACTTATATGCGTCAGGCTGCGCTGATCGTGTTAATCGCCCATATTGGCTGCTATGTGCCGGCCAAAACCTTAACCTGCGGGCCTATCGACAAGATTTTCACCCGCATCGGTGCATCGGATGATCTGGCCAGCGGCCGATCCACATTTATGGTGGAAATGTCCGAAACCGCCAATATCCTGCATAATGCGACCTCACAAAGCCTGATTTTAATGGACGAAATTGGTCGCGGCACCAGTACCTTTGACGGCTTGTCGCTGGCCTGGGCCTGCGCCGATCATCTGGCTAGACAAACCCAAGCGTTTACCTTATTTGCGACGCATTATTTTGAGTTAACCACGCTGCCCGACGAACAAAAAACCATTGCCAACGTGCATCTAGATGCAATGGAACACGGCGACAAGATTGTCTTTTTACATGCGGTAAAAGACGGCCCAGCCAATCAAAGTTACGGCTTGCAGGTAGCTGCCTTAGCGGGTGTGCCGCGTTCGGTGATTGAAAAAGCCAAGGCCAAATTAAGGCACCTGGAAGACCATGCCTACAGCCCACAACAAGTTGAGACCTTAGCTAATCAGCTGGATTTGTTTTCAGCCCAGGAATGTCATCCAGTGGTGGGTTTGCTGGAAGATATGAATCCGGATGAACTCAGTCCCAGACAGGCTTTGGAACTGCTTTATCGGCTTAAGATGATGGTGTAACTTACAGTAACTACTAAACTGCGCGATTACTTAGATGCCGTCTTGCCGCACCAAGCAACCACTTGATTGGGGATTATTAGCATCAGCACAAAGATACGAAAGGCGCACTTCTTAACTATTTTTTTATGACAAATATCAGATTCTGATATGCTGCACGAGTTCTTTACCGAAAACTACCACCGACTATAGCTGGGACCGACGGGAAGATAACAAACTTTAACGTTACCCGATTTGTAGTCTTGATGGTGGGTAGCAATTTTCCAAATTAAAGATAGCAAGCGTAAGAGGAGCTGCGTGAGTTGGGTCGGCTTGTTGCCGATACGCTATCCCTCCCCGACCTGAAGGACGGGGTATCTCTCGCAAAAATTGATGAAAGTTTATGTTTACGGCTTGAGCGTGTTGATAGCCTTGTTTTGCCTGTCGGCATCGGCGGCTGAGCTCAACCGAACCACGGTAGAACAACGTCTTGCCAAGGCCGACAAAAGTCATCTTGCGCAATTGCGTCGAAAAGACCTTACAGGACTAGATTTATCCGGCCTGGATTTTAAAAATGCTGATTTATGGGGAGCCGATTTACGTAACGCCAATTTAAGTAACAGCGATTTATCCGGTCTGAATCTGGATTTAACCGTGATGTCGAAAATCAATTTGTCTGGTGCAAACTTGTCTAACACCAGCATTTTTGGCGTACATATGGGTGGCGCCAATTTAAGCAACGCCAATCTCACCGGCAGTCGGTTTATTGCCAATCTGGATCGTTCTAACTTAAATCATGCCGATCTATCCCAGGCGAATTGGGGCGTTGATATGAAAAATCAGCCCATGGGATTAATGCGGGTTAGCTTGAATAATGTCAACTTATCAGGCGCCAATCTGACGGACGCCAACCTTAATCGTGCCTTGATGCGTCATGCCAATCTTTCCGGAAGCCTGCTGAAAAATACGGTGTTATTTGGTGCTGATCTTTCTGGCGCTGATTTGACCAATGCTGATTTGTCTGGGGCGGATTTATCCGAAAGTAAATTGGAGGATGTCAATTTTACCGGCGCTAACCTCGCAGGCACACGATTTGGTGGCATTAAGGATAAAGCAACGCTAAAAGGCCTAGTTTCCAGCAAAAATCTTGAAGCGGCGATTTTTGATTAATTTTTTTGGCGCAGCGCCTAAACACAATCGAGTAATAATATGAAGCAGCCACGCATGAGCATTGCTAGTCGTGAACAGGAATTGGCCTGTTATTTGGACAAACAGCCGTATATGACCGAGTTAGACGGCGTTACCTTGAAAATAGCAAAAAATGTTTTCCCTTCGGATTTTGGGCTGACCAGCTCTTTTTTTGGTGCATTTATGTTACAACAACAGCCCGGCAGCAACGCGCTGGACATGGGTTGCGGCAGTGGTTATTTTGCTTTTTTATTGAAAAAAATAGGTTGCGCGAATGTTCTTGGCGTGGATTTTAATAAAGACGCCATACAAGGGACACTAGAAAACCGACAGCTGAACCCGACACTAACGCCTATTGACTTTCTGCACAGCGATTTATTTGCTGCTGTGCCACCGACACTATTTGATTTGATCGTGTTCAATTTTAATTATTACCCGTCTAATGGTACTTTCGGACTTAACGAAGACGGTGGCTGCGAGATATTAGAACGATTTTTCGACCAGGTTGGCGACTACATCAACGAGCAGACTCGGATTTATATTCCCTATTCTGAATTTATTGGCGCTGCGCATGATCCAAAAAACATTGGCCCGACTTTTGGCTATTCGGTGACGGTGGAAGACACAATTCGTAACCACACCGGTGAACATTATATTTATAAAATAATGAAGACGCCTGTTTCAGCGCTTTGATGCGTAAACAAATACGGTCAATCACCCCGCCCTGAAGGACGGAGCTTGTAAAAGCTAGGTTGACCAGACTAAGCGCTAACACAGTGCTACGATTACAATGGGTCGTTAAGACTTACCAGCGAATGCTTCCTTAGTTCGCTGCTCTAAAAGGATCGGATCACG
>CANNNV010000132.1 GCA_947506155.1 Methylococcaceae bacterium | reverse complement strand
GCGTGATCCGATCCTTTTAGAGCAGCGAACTAAGGAAGCATTCGCTGGTAAGTCTTAACGACCCATTGTAATCGTAGCACTGTGTTAGCGCTTAGTCTGGTCAACCTAGCTTTTACAAGCTCCGTCCTTCAGGGCGGGGTGATTGACTCGGTCATAGTTTTTTTCTTTAATCGTGTGTCGGAAAATTTGCATGGCATCGTTATCAACTCAGCTGTTATTCTATAGCCTGCGATTATAAATTACTAAATCAAGAGAGATAAATCATGTCGTTTTTCGAGTCAATAACAAAAAAATCTAAGTTGAAAGCCGCTATCAAACAAACAACCGAGGCTCGTAGCAGTGAAGGCAGTCAGGCTGATCAGTTATTCGCCAAAGTCTACCATGATTACGCCGAGGTCGTCGCTAACGAGCTGGTGATCGCCGAGGCTTTATATAACTGGGGTTTTGCGTTACTGCATCAGGCGAAAACCAAGTCGGGCGAACAGGCGATCAAGCTTTATCAGGATGCAATTGCTAAGTTTTCTTTTTGTCTGACGATTGAACCCGCCTATCTTGGTGCAGCTATTGATGGTGGTGTAGCATTTATGGAGTTGGCGCGGGTTAAAGCAGTTAAACTTGATGATAATTTATATGAAAGCGCCAAAAGCTATTTTGAACAAGCCAATGCTATTCAAGCCGGATCGGCATCTTATAATTTGGCGTGTATCTATGGTCTGCGCGGCGAAAAAGAGGCTTGTTTGAATGCTCTGGAAATCGCCAAAGGCAAGGGTAGTTTACCGGCTGCTGCCGATATTCTTGCTGATCCAGACCTAGTTGGCATTAAAGACCAGGACTGGTTTGTTGCTTTTATGCATACTGTAAACCAAAAACCTGAAATTAACCCCGTAGTTATCAAAGAGCCTAGTGCCGATGAGCAGACAGAAACTGACCTTGTGCTTGAGCAAATAGTAACTGAATTGGCAGCCGTTGATGAAAACAGTCCCGTAAAAGAAAAATCTAACGATCAAGCCTGCTCGGCCGTCGAGGATTTTAAGTAGTTTTTCGGTACGTTACATTTAGGAAAAAAATCATGGTATCTGTTAAATATTTAATGATTGCAGGATTGCTGGCTGCTCAACCAAGTTTTGCTGATGACAATACATTTTCAGCCTGTATGGAGAAATCTGGCGGTGTTACTAACTCAATGGTCGATTGCATAGGCCAGGAAACGAAAAGTCAGGATGTCCGATTAAACAAGGCTTATAAGGAGGTTATGGCCAGTGTTTCTTCTGAACGTAAAAAGCAATTACAAGATGCCCAACGGTTATGGCTAAAATACCGAGAGGCTAACTGTGATTTTTATTACGATCCCGAGGGTGGAACGATCGCCAGAGTAAATGCAAATAACTGTTTCTTGTCGACTACGGAGGCCCGAGCCAAGGAATTAGAAGGCTTTAATCAAGAAAACTAACCTGGGTAACAGGCCGCTAATAAAGTCTGCATTTTAGCCAAGCCTAATTTACGGGTTAATTCAATATTATGTTGCGGGATGTTTTCTGGATCGGGATGGCTAGCAACGGCTTGCTCTATACTGCTTTCGCGCAGCAGGTGCAGCATAGGGTAGGGAGAGCGATTAGTGTAGTTTGCGGCATCGTCCTGATTACTGCCTTGAAAGCAGTAGTGGGGATGAAAGCTTGCCAGCTGATAAATACCTTCATAGCCCTGATCAATTAACAAATTTTCGGCGATTTCAACAAAATCTAGGTAGTCGTCGAATGTTGCAAAGGCCTCCGCATAAATCAGCAACGTGGTTTCAATGCCGGGGTCGGTATCGAGTCGATCACATTCTAACATCAGATTTAGCAGGCATTGTTCAGTTTTTGTATCGTGACTGATACTGAAATAAACCCGGTTTTTTTCCAGTTCGCGCTTTGCGAACGGACAGATGTTGTATTCAATAATGACGGATTTCAACCATGCTTGTATTGCGGGCTTAATAGTCTGATCTGGATGTGTTTTAGTGGTCATGTGTAGGGGGGGTGGCCAGACGGTTAAAACAAAAAAGCCCCGTTAAGGGACTTTTTGGGTTGCACTTGGCAGTATTACTTATGATTGGTGCCAGCTGCGATTCTTTTCTCTCTTTGTTCACTGGCTTTTTCTATTTTCGAAAAAACCCGCAGTATGTCGGTAGACGATATGATACCAACCAGCTTGTTGTCTTTATCGACGACAGGCAAAGCACCAATTTTATTTTCCGCCATTTTTGCCGCCGCTTCTGATGCGTAGGTATCAGGACTAACCGTTATTACGCCTCGGTGCATGATATGTTGAACTTTTTTCGGGATCACATGCATTTCTGTCGTGCCTGTACCCGTTGCCGCTTCAATTGCATGAGAGTTGCTTTTGGGTCCGAGAGCCTTGTATAGATCTCGGTCAGAGACAATTCCGATAACTTTGCCTTTTTCAACAACGGGTAAGTGACGAATTCTTTCGTAATGAATTAGGAAAAAGACACGATCAATTAAATCATGTTGTTCTACGGTAAATACTTTTGAAGTCATTAAATCTTCAACGCGCATTATTATTCTCCTCAAGGTAAAAAACTTGATAAGAATAGGGATATATACGTATTTTTACAAGAGATATAATTTGATGTGTTATAAAATGTTGGGCTATGCTTTTGTTTGGCTTAAGCTAGCCTGGGTTACACGAGTTATGTTAGTCAAAATTTGTCTTAGCGACACAATGGAGTTAGTTATGCGCATCATACTGTTAGGGAGTCCTGGTTCCGGTAAAGGAACTCAAGCTCAATTTATTACTGAAAAATACGCTATACCACAAATTTCCACAGGAGATATGTTGCGTGCTGCTGTTCGCGAGGGCACGCCCCTGGGAATTGAAGCAAAAAAAGTGATGGAGGCCGGTGGCCTGGTTTCTGATGATATTATTTTAGGCCTGATTAAAGAACGCATTGCGTTAACTGATTGTGCTAATGGTTATTTGCTGGACGGCTTTCCTCGAACCCTAGTTCAGGCTGAAGGCTTGAACGAAATGGGTGTTAGCATTGATACGGTCATTGAAATTGTGGTCGCAGATGAAGATATAGTCAAACGCATGGCTGGTAGACGCGTGCATTTACAATCCGGGCGTACTTATCATGTTGAATTTAATCCACCGAAAGTTGAAGGGATTGATGATGTAACCGGCGAGCCTTTGATTTTGCGCGATGATGATAAAGAAGAAACCGTGCGTAAACGGTTGAATGTTTATCATGAGCAGACTAAACCCCTGGTTGGTTATTATTCGGCTCCAGGGCAGCAGGTTAAATTCAGCTCGATAGACGGCGTTGGTAGTGTAGATGAAATTACTCAGAAAGTTTTTGCTGTTCTGGGTGTTTGATAAGCCTAAAAATTTCATTTGATCCATAAGTGGACTAAGAGCGGTTTTTAAATTTTAGAATAAAAAGGTTTAACGTTAATGAATCTATATAGATGTACAAAAAGGTACTTAAGATGACCAAGTTATACAATGTTGCTGTAGTTGGTGCTACCGGTGCGGTAGGTGAAGCGATGCTGTCCATTCTGGAAGAGCGCAATTTTCCTGTCGGTGAAGTTTATGCGCTGGCCAGCAGTAATTCAGTGGGTAAAAGAATCCCTTTTAAAGGCGGCTCTTTAGTCGTAAAAGATTTGGCTAACTTTGATTTTTCACTGGCACACATCGGTTTGTTTTCACCAGGAGCCTCTGTTTCCGCAGAATATGCGCCCAAGGCTGCTGCTGCGGGCTGTATTGTTATCGATAACACCTCAGAGTTTCGTTATGACGACGACATTCCGCTGGTGGTGCCCGAGGTTAATCCTGAAAAAATTGCCGATTATAAAAATCGCGGCATTATCGCTAATCCGAATTGTTCAACCATACAGATGCTGGTTGCGTTAAAACCGATTTACGATGCGGTAGGCATTACGCGTATCAATGTATGTACCTATCAAGCTGTTTCGGGAACTGGTAAAGAAGCTATAGAGGAACTAGTTAAACAGACCACCAGTCTGCTTAATATGCAGCCTATTATTACTAAGGTCTACCCGAAACAGATTGCTTTTAACGTGTTACCACAGATCGATGTGTTCATGGACAATGGGTATACCAAAGAAGAAATGAAAATGGTCTGGGAAACTCAAAAAATACTGGGAGACGACCGGGTGATGGTGAATGCAACCGCAGTGCGGGTTCCGGTTTTTTATGGACATTCCGAGGCCGTGCATATTGAGACTCGAGAAAAAATTGATGCAGCCACGGTAAGAGCCTTGCTTGAGCAAGCGCCCGGTGTAACAGTTATGGATGAACGTAATGATGGTGGTTATCCGACAGCAGTAACTGAATCCTCAGGCCATGATGAGGTGTTTGTAGGGCGTATTCGCGAAGATATATCACATCCTTTAGGCATTGATTTGTGGGTGGTAGGCGATAATGTTCGTAAAGGCGCGGCCTTAAACAGTGTCCAAATAGCCGAGCTGCTGGTAAAAAATCACATCTAGGCTAAGCTTGCCTAACTATTTGACTGGATGCGGTAAAAAGCTGTGGTAACTATTGTGAATAAGACCAACGTGTGTGTGTTAACTAAAGCTTTAGCTTTGGTATCGTTACTTGCTCCGGCTAGTGGTCAGGCATTAGGAATAGGTGAGATTAAATTGCATTCAGCTCTTAATCAAAAGCTGGATGCCGATATTTCGTTAATATTGTCAGGGGAGAGCTTATCTGATCTCAAGGTCAATTTAGCGTCCCCTGAAAAATTTAATGAAGCGGGTGTGTCATGGACTTATTTTCTGCCGAAAATTAAATTCGAAACAATTAATCAAGCCAATGGTTTGGCAATTATTAAGTTGACTTCACAGGAAGCATTAAAGGAACCTTTTTTAGATTTTCTGCTCGAAGTAAGCTGGCCAAAAGGGAGTTTGTATCGTGAATTTACTGTATTGGTGGATCCTCCGTTAGCCTATAATCAGGCTTCTATCAATACAACAGAAAATTATACACAATCTCCAGCACCTCAAGTGTATGAACATGATTCACGTGATCAGAGTCAATATGGACCTACAAAAGTAACGGATACGCTTTGGAGTGTCGCTGATCATTCAAGAGGGCAGAGTGCTGTTTCGATAGAGCAAATGATGATTGCTATTTATCAGGCAAATCCAGATGCCTTTTATAAAAAAAACATTCATGCTTTAAAGTCTGGAAAAATACTGACGATTCCTGAACAGGAAACCGTACTAAAATTATCACGTAACCAAGCCCTGGTTGAACTTGATCAGTATAACCAAGCCTGGAAAAGTCACTCGACTCCGACGCACATTAAAAAAAATAAGGAAAAGCCTGTCCTGAGTAAAGTCGAAGGCTTTGTCAATAAACAGTTAACGCTGGCAGCACCCGTCGAGGGTGAGCCGACAAGCACCGAAAAAAAACCGGCCGATGTGTTAGACGTAACTACCGAAATGGCTGTCGCTGAAAGCACCGAACTAGCAAAGAGTATCACCGTACCGACAGATGACGCCACACAAAACAAGGTGGCAGCACTTGAAAAACAATTGGCGATGATGCAAGAGTTGATTGTTATAAAAGATCAACAGCTCTCAGCTTTGCAGGCAATACCGGCCCCACTGCCAAGCGAAACGGCGCCAAATAACGACATTACCCCGGCCAAACCTACAAGTCCTTCGCAAGTTGATATTCCTGTGTCTCAATTGAATCTATACTATCTTGGTGGCGCTGGAGCGGTGATTTTGACTCTATTAGGTGGACTTTGGTGGCGCAAACGTAAAGTTGACGAGCAAACCAATGTAGAGAGCATGTTTGCCTCTTCGAGCATTATTAAAACACCTGATAATATTCCTGTTTCGGTTACCAAAGACAATGATATTACCGATGATGTAGCTACTGTGGGTGAAAGTTCGTTCTTAAGTGAATTTACCCCGAGTGATTTTGATTCCTTTGATACAGATCAGGGAGAAATTGATCCTATATCCGAAGCCGATGTGTATCTTGCTTATGGTCGTTATCAGCAGGCTGAAGAGTTAATAAGGCAAGCAATTAAAGATCAACCCACTCGTGATGA
The DNA here is from genome assembly GCA_947506155.1 of Methylococcaceae bacterium. GTDB lineage: Bacteria > Pseudomonadota > Gammaproteobacteria > Methylococcales > Methylomonadaceae > Methylobacter_A. The sequence goes on along the minus strand of CANNNV010000132.1, from coordinate 1,542 downwards.
AAGTAAATTAAAGTTGCTGGAAATTTTTTATGCTAATGAAGACAGTATAGCTTTTGAAACTTATGCGAATGAATTGGCTACAGCAGGTAAGCAAAATGAAAACGTGTTTTGGGGTAAAGTCGCCGAAATGGGTTGTGAAATATGCCCTGCTTCGCCGTTATTTTTTTCTGAGGGAGCCGGTGAGTCACAAAATAACCAAGACACTGAGGTTAATTTAACTTCATTTTCAATCGCGTCAGAGGAAGATGAACAAGCTGTTATCGTTACTAGCAAATCCCCTGAAGCGATAGATTTCGATTTGACTTCAATGGACACCGAAACCTTATACGACGGTCATAAAGCATCGATTGAGCTAAGTAAATTCTCAGAGGCAAGCGGCGCTAACAAAAAAGAGGAATTTGAATCATATGAATTTAATTTAAATTCTAACGAGGTTAAAGCAACAGGAATCGATGACTTTGATTTTAGCGAATTAGAAAATGCTAATAAAAAATATCCTGACACTGATTTTTCTGTAGATAGCTCACTCGATTTAAATGATGATTTACTGGGTGATTTTGATTTTGATTTTGACATGCCTTTTTCAACAAGTGAGCAAGCGGCCAATGAAAAAGATGAGTTTGGCGTTCCTAATCTTACCAATTTGGACGCATTAGAAATGAAGCTAGATTTGGCAAAAGCCTATGTTGATATGGGCGACGTAGTTGCGGCGAAAGATATTGCTAGAGAAGTCTTTGAGCAAGGTACTGCGGAGCAAAAAGAAGTAGCTCAAGCCTTGCTAAATGAATTGGATTAGCTTATCTCCGTCGATTGGTATTGAGTAAGTGTTTTGATAATTAATTCTTGATGTCGTGTAAACATTGAAGTCTGTTGTTGTAATATAAGAAATTGCGAATTAATAGCCAGGTAATTGCTGTTAATTAGGTCATATTCCATAGTATTTGCTGACTGCTGAATATCTACCAATCCGCAAAAACTTGCGGAACCATTCAGTTTATGGGTGATTTCTTGAGCGAGATCATACTGATTGTTGTTTAAGGCATCGTTAATACCAATGATTTGCACGGGCAGTTCCTCGAACAATTTTTCAAAAATGGTCAAGGCAAGACGTTGGTTATTTTTTGTTTTATGTAGAATTATTTGGATGTAACTTAAGGCAGAAGTCATTATATTAGAAATAATTTATGGTTTTAGTAAGCTGTTTTTCGATCATGAATTTCCCAGGCTATCATTAAATCTGGGAAATCTTTCCCGCATTAAAGTCGCAATGACTTGTATTCTTTTCATAAGAAAAGCTCCAGGAGACCCCGCCCTTCAGGGCGGGGAGGAATGGTGTGCTTTTGACCTTGATTTTGCATTGTTTCTGCCCTATAATAATCATATATGAAAAGGATAATATCTATCAAGCTCGACCCAACCACAGAACAAAGCGCCCTTATGGATGCTTTGCAAGCTGAGTTTGCTCGTGCTTGTAATATTGTTGTTGAGTTTTCTGCTCCCGTAAAATGCTCTAACCGTGTGGCATTGCACCATCTTTGCTAT
>CANNNV010000131.1 GCA_947506155.1 Methylococcaceae bacterium | reverse complement strand
GGTAACAGGAGTGGCATGGTAAACCCCACCCGGAGCAAGATCAAATAGAGGGACAGACGCGTGGCCCGCGCGGTTCCTGGGTAGATTGCTTGAGCTGCAGGGTGACTTGCAGCCTAGATGAATGACTGTTCTCGACAGAACCCGGCTTACAGGCTGACTCTTTCTTTTCCAAGTATATCTACTTGGTATCTGCTACACATCTAAAAACTGTTAATTTATCAATTTTTCGTAAGCTTTTGATTGCTTAAATGAAATCACTCTTGACTGAGAGTGGTTTGAAATTTATAGTAAGCTTAAGTCGGTAACTCTACCCTCTTGCAAAAGCCAGTCGACGCAAAGATTCATTATCACGCAAAGGAAAGGGCTAGCTTCAAGCATAACAGAAATTATCCCGGCTTGTTGTTAATACGCTATTTATATTCGCGCAAGAAAAATTGGTCACGACACGTTGAAAAAAGAAAAAGTTGAATAACTGTATGATAAAGGCTTAGATAATTTAGGTGCTTTATCCTTTTAATGAGGGAGAATTTTTAGTGGAACATTTGCCCGTTATGTTTGCAGAAGCAATGCAACAGTTGGCTATAAAAAAAGACGGTATTTATCTGGATTGTACGTTCGGTCGAGGTGGACATAGTCAGGGAATTTTAGATCTATTAGGTTCTTCTGGGCGCTTACTGGCTTTTGACCGCGACCTAGATGCAATTAACTCTGACTATGCGCGGAGCATGCTCGGAGATAGCCGGTTTAAGCTAAAACACACACACTTTTCTGAGTTGGAAAATAATATTGTAAGTGAAGATTTGGCGGGAAAAATAGATGGTATTTTGATGGATTTGGGTGTGTCATCGCCACAATTGGATAATCCGGAAAGAGGCTTTAGCTTTTTACGTGACGGCCCGTTGGATATGAGGATGGATGGCACAACAGGTATGACCGCAGCCGAGTGGCTGGCCGATGTTGACGAAAAGGCCTTAGTCAAAGTCTTATTTGAATACGGTGAAGAACGGTTTGCACGGCGCATAGCTCATGCCATCATCGAAAAAAGAGTTGAAGCGCCAATTACAACCACCCGGGAATTGGCAAAATTAATTGAAAATGTAGTGCCGATAAGGGATAAACATAAACACCCTGCAACCCGTAGTTTCCAAGCCATTCGCATTGAAATAAACCACGAATTAGATGAATTAAAGGCTGTTTTGCAACAGTCTGAACGAATTTTAAAACCGGGTGGACGTCTGGTCGTTATTTCTTTTCATTCATTAGAAGACAGAATCGTAAAGCGTTTTATCAGAGCTGAGTCTGGAGCCAAATATAATCCCGGAAAATTACCCATTAAAGAAATTGATATCGTTAAAGGTAACTTGAAGAAAACAGGCAAAGCTCTAAAAGCGGGGCCGCAAGAAATCTCTCAAAATACTAGAGCGCGGAGCGCAGTCATGCGAGTAGCTGAGAAAATTTCGTTCATTGTTCCGGGTACTGATTGGATTTCTATGAATGAAGAGAATGGCGGAGGACTGTCAGAACCTGTCGCGGCCACGCTCTCTTAAATGACAACAAGTCGTTATTTAGGATTGGGGGCACTGATATTAGTGCTATTGATATCGGCCTTGTCTGTTATTTACAGCAAATATTACTCGCGATTAATTTTTATTGAAATTCAAAAGCATGAAAGAACTTTGGATCAGTATGAAGTGGAGTGGGGACAGTTACAATTGGAGCTAACAACCTTGGCGGAACAGAATCGGGTAGAACAAGTGGCGCAGACACAGTTAAAGTTGGTTATGCCATTACGAGAAGAAATTATTTATATAAAACCGTAAATGATACATTTTCAAGACAGAAATAAGCCTAATAAGTCGATCAGTGATTTTTCAGCTCGAAGGAGAATAGTCCTTATTTTTATAATGGCAAGTATGGCGGTGCTGGTTGGTAGGGCAGTGGATTTGCAAGTACTAAACAAACAATTTCTTAAAGATCAAGGGGATATGCGTCATGTCAGTGATGTAGACGTAGAGGCGTACCGAGGCCTGATAAAAGATAGGAATGGTGCGCCGCTAGCAATTAGCACCCCCGTCGAGTCAATTTGGATGAATCCGCAAGAAATTGAGCCAAAGCAAGAAAATGAAATCAGGAAAATGGAAGACTTGTTAACCTTGCCCAATGGAAAGGTCGATGAACTGATTCAGGCTGATACACACAGACAGTTTGCTTATATTGCTCGTCAGATCAGTCCAGTGCTTGCTGATCAGGTCAAGGTATTAAAGCTTACGGGCATTTATTTTGAACGGGAATTCAAACGTTTTTACCCTACAGGAGAGGTTTCTGCGCACTTAGTCGGATTTACCAATCTTGATGATATAGGTCAAGAGGGATTGGAGTCAGGCTATGAAAAACTATTAAAGGGAATTTCGGGCAGCAAACGGGTTATCAGGGATGGAAAGCGTCGCATTATTGAAGATGTCGAAAATATAAAAGAGCCGGTTGCCGGCAAGAATTTGGATTTAAGTATTGATCAGCGCATTCAGTATTTAGCGTATCGTGAATTACAGCTAGCTGTCAATCTTAACAAAGCAAAATCAGCAGTGCTAGTGGTACTGGATGCAAAAAATGGAGAAATACTAGCGGCAGTCAATCAACCTTCTTTTAACCCGAATACCAGAAAGAATTTGAAAGAAAGTCTTTATAGAAATAGATCGATAACCGATGTGTTCGAGCCGGGATCAACAGTAAAGCCGTTTGTTGTTGCAGCCGCTTTGGATGGGGGTTATGTCAAGCCAAATGATGTTTTTGAAACTCAGGGTTTATATCAAATTGGGACTAATGTGGTTAAAGATGTGCACAATTATGGAACCCTGGATTTAACAGGAGTGCTGAAAAAGTCCAGTAATATTGCAGTAAGCCAGATGGCATTGAAAATGCCTCCTGAATATTTCTGGGGAATTTATAATAAACTGGGATTTGGTGTGGCTGCTGAATCAGGTTTTCCCGGTGAAGCCACTGGCAGCTTGTTGGATTATCAAAGCTGGCACAAATTTGATAGGGCTACATTATCATTTGGCTATGGCGTAAGCGTATCAGCATTACAATTAGCAAGAGCTTATACGACATTGGCCGATGATGGTATTTTACATTCAGTTAGTTTATTAAAAAGAGACGAAGATCCTGCCCAAAAACGAATGTTTTCAGTCAAAACAGCTAGGCGAGTTAGAGCCATGTTGGAGACAGTGCTTATGAAGGATGGTACTGCTTACGAGGCTCGAGTCAATGGCTACAGTGCCGCTGGTAAAACTGGGACCGTAAAAAAAGCCGGTGCAGGCGGATATGTCGAGAACAATTATTTTTCTGTTTTTGCCGGTATGGCGCCAGCAAAAGATCCGAGGTTGATTATTGTGGTTATGGTTGATGAACCTTCAGCGGGGCAATACTACGGAGGAATAGTTTCCGCTCCAGTATTTTCCAAAGTGATGGAAGGTGCTTTGAGGGTACTGGAGGTTGCGCCCGATCAGCAAGATAATATGCCTGTTTTATTGACGAGGTAAGCTCATGACAAATATTTATAGCGATAAAACCGCATGCTTAAATTAAAAGATTTATTACATGGTTTGATTCCAGAACAGGGCGATATACCTGTAACTGGTTTGGCTTTAGATAGCAGAACTGTTGTTAATGGGGATATATTTATTGCATTGTCAGGCACTAAACAGCACGGTTTGGCATATGCTGAACAGGCGATTAATAATGGAGCGAGTGCCATTATTTTTGATCCAGCCGGAAATCGAATAACTTCGCCCCTACACATACCAATGCTTGCAGTGGAAAATCTGGGGCTGAAGTTAGGCGAACTGGCCTCACGCTTTTATGGCGATCCGTCTCAATTTATGACGGTTATCGGCATAACCGGTACTAATGGCAAGACGTCTTGCAGTCAATTTTTAGGCCAGATGCTGGAAGACTGCGGAATTATAGGCACGCTTGGTTGGGGCGAGTGGGGACAGCTTTGCAAAACGCAAAATACCACTCCCGACGCCTTGTCCATTCAAAAAATCTTGGCTGAATTATTAAATAATAAAAAACACACCGTGGCAATGGAAGTGTCCTCACATGGATTAGAGCAAGGTCGGGTCAACGGAGTTAGGTTTAAAGGCGCGGTCTTTACCAATATCAGTCGTGATCACCTGGATTATCACGGCACTATGGAGGCCTATGTGCAGGCCAAACTAGCATTATTAACAAAGCCCGGCTTAGCGTTCGCAGTAATTAATTTGGATGATGCTTATAGCGAGCAAATTATTGCCTCAGTACCTAAATCAGTCCAGCTATGGCAGTTTAGTGCTAACGGCAAAAAACCGGACTCAGGCGAGTGTGTTAATGCAGAAAATATACAGCATAACCTAGGTGGTATCGAATTTGACCTAAGGCGAATAAATTCGCCGCTACAACGGATAAAATTACCGCTTTTTGGTGATTTTAATGTAGAAAACATCCTAGCGGTTTTGACCGTCATGCTAGCTATGGGAATTTCCTTGCCCGAAGCCGGCAAAAGAATTGGCAAAATCAAGCCTGTTGAAGGCCGTATGGAACGTTTTGGAACAGAAACTGATCCGTTGATTTTTGTTGATTATGCTCACACTCCAGATGCCTTAGATAAGGTTTTATCAAGCTTACGCAAGCATTGCAAGCACGATTTATGGGTGGTTTTTGGCTGTGGTGGCAATAGAGACACCGGCAAGCGTGCTCAAATGGGGGAAATTGCAGAACACTGGGCCGATCATGTCATTATTACCGATGACAATCCGCGTTACGAAAATGGACTGGATATAGTGCATGATATTTTGGCCGGATGCCAATCAACTAAGGTTAACGTTATTCAAAACAGAGAACAGGCAATACAAAAAGTGATAAGCAGTGCAGCTAAAAATGATTGTATAGTGATTGCAGGTAAAGGCCATGAGCAATATCAAGAGAGCAATGGAGTGCAACTACCGTTTAGCGATAGGCAAGTCGTGATCGACGCATTGCACAGGCGAAATGTATGACTATGCTGTTGAGTGAAATTGCTGCATGTGTACAGGGTATAGTCGTTGGGGAAGATGTCACTATATCATCGGTCAGTATAGACACGCGGGCAATAACGCCAGGTGAGCTTTATGTTGCAATCAAAGGCTCGCATTTCGATGGTCATGAATTTGTAAGTAAGGCCGTGCAAGCTGGAGCCCTCGCTGCAATCGTAAATCCGGGAATTACTGTAACCATTCCACATATCGTTGTTGCTGATACCCGCCTAGCACTGGCGGAGTTGGCGGGAATCTGGCGTAAAAAAGCGACACTATCGGTTATTGGTATTACCGGTAGTAACGGCAAAACCACGGTTAAAGAAATGGTAGCAGCAATATTGGGTGCTTATGATTTGACACATGCTAATACATTGTTTACTCAGGGTAATCTGAATAATGATATCGGAGTACCGTTAACCCTGTTGCGATTGAACGAACAACACCGCTATGCCGTTATCGAGATGGGTGCAAATCATCCAGGTGAGATTCAATATACCAGTCATTATGTGCAGGCTGATGTTGTGATCATTACCAACGTCGGAGCTGCTCATATAGAAGGTTTCATTAATCTTGATGGGGTTGCTAAAGCAAAAGGGGAAATAATCCAGACCCTCAAACAAAGTGGCGTCGCTGTCCTTAATCGGGATGATGACTATTTTGACTATTGGAAATCAATAGCTGGAACAAGAAAGCTCCTGTCATTTGGGATAAACAACATAGCAGATATTACTGCACATTCAGTTAAAACCACGATTATTGACCATGAGTTTGCCACTAGCTTTAAACTAGTGACCAAGGCAGGGGAGTTAGCTATACAACTAAGGCTAGCGGGTCTACATAATGTCGTTAACGCACTGGGGGCGGCTGCGGCATGCTTGGCATTAGGCATAGACTTGCAACAAATCAAACTGGGACTGGAAAGTGTAAAACCAGTTACAGGACGGCTACAGCCGCTGGTAAGTCGTTTAGGTAATATTGTTATAGATGATACTTACAATGCTAATTCAGCCTCATTAAAAGCAGCCCTAGATGTATTGGCTAACTGTACAGGTCAAAAGTGGGTGGTTTTAGGCGCTTTTGGCGAACTGGGTCCCGAAAGTCAAAAAATACATGAAGAAATGGGCCAGATGATTAGGGAAAACGGTGTTGTGCGTCTTCTGGCGGTCGGCTCTGAAGCACGAAATACGGTAAAATTTTTTGGCCAGGGTGCTCGTTTTTTCGACAACCAGGATGATTTAATTGGGGTTTTAAAGCATGAACTTAAGGGTGATGAAGTGATATTAATTAAAGGGTCAAGGACTCAGCGCATGGAACATGTAGTGGCTGCACTGGTTGAGAATTTCAGGAACTAAACGATGTTACTTTATTTTGCAGATTATTTAATGACTTTTGATGGTGGTTTTAGAGTATTTCATTACCTGACCTTTCGTGCCATTCTTGGCGCTTTAACCTCGCTGACGATTTCTTTTATTATCGGACCGGTCATGATCCGAAAATTAAGCCGGAACAAGATAGGACAAAGTATCCGAGAACTAGGGCCTCAATCACATTATGAAAAGGCCGGCACACCGACGATGGGCGGAACCTTGATATTAGTCGCCATTACCTTTAGTACACTGCTATGGGCGGATTTAGCCAACCGCTATATTTGGGTTATTTTGTTGGTGACGCTGGGTTATGGAGTCATCGGTTTTATTGATGACTACAAAAAAGTCATTAAGGGCAACAGTGACGGTTTATCTGCTAAAGCCAAATATTTAGGACAATCAGTAATCGGCTTAATCGCTGCGGTGTTTTTGTACAAGACCGCAATACTGCCGGCAGAAACACAATTGATCGTGCCGTTTTTTAAAGATTTTATGCTGGATTTAGGTTGGATGTATGTGGTGCTAACCTATTTCGTGATTGTTGGAACCAGCAATGCCGTCAATTTAACCGATGGACTCGATGGGCTGGCAGTTATGCCAACGGTGATGGTTACAACCGGTCTGGGGATTTTTGCATATCTATCAGGCCATGTAACTTTTTCTGAATACCTAGCGATACCCTATTTACCGAATGCAGGAGAATTAATTGTATTTTGTGCCGCCTTAGTCGGGGCTGGCTTGGGTTTTTTGTGGTTTAACGCGTATCCTGCGATGGTGTTCATGGGCGATGTCGGTGCCTTGGCGCTCGGCGCGGCCTTAGGTGTGTTAGCAGTACTGGTTAGGCAGGAAATCGTGTTGATGATTATGGGTGGAGTATTTGTCATGGAAACGGTCTCGGTCATTATTCAGGTGGCCTCTTTCAAAATGACCGGAAAACGTGTTTTTCGTATGGCGCCGATACATCATCATTTTGAGTTAAAAGGATGGCCAGAACCTCGCGTCATAGTCCGCTTCTGGATTATTACCGTCATTCTGGTGCTGATTGGCTTGGCTACTCTAAAACTGAGATAAAAGTCAATCACCCCGCCCTGAAGGACGGAGCTTGTAAAAGCTAGGTTGACCAGACTAAGCGCTAACACAGTGCTACGATTACAACGGGTCGTTAAGACTTACCAGCGAATGCTTCCTTAGTTCGCTGCTCTAAAAGGATCGGATCACGCT
>CANNNV010000130.1 GCA_947506155.1 Methylococcaceae bacterium | reverse complement strand
GAATAAAATCAACTTTACCCGCTAATGCCCATCGATTAAGTGTTTTTGGGTGAAATCCAAACATCCGTTGAGCTTCTTGTGGGGTAATATACCGGCTCATTTAAACTCGTCCTATTTATGGTTGTTTAAGGATATATATTACCATTTAACGTGACTAAGTCAAAAGACTAGACCTCGATTTTTACCTTAAAACACAGATTATGACTGACCTGAAAACCCCCCATGCTTTCTGTATTGCCCCGATGTTGGATTGGACCGATAGACACTGTCGGTATTTTCATCGATTGATTTCTGATCATGCGTTTTTGTATACTGAGATGGTGACTACCGGCGCCTTGATCCATGCCGATCACCACCGATTCTTGCGCTTCAATGCTGCTGAAAATCCGGTGGCGTTTCAATTAGGCGGCAGCAATTCACGCGAGCTGGCGCTCTGCGCAAAGATGATTGAAGATTATGGCTATGACGAGGTGAACTTGAATGTCGGCTGCCCCAGCGACCGAGTTCAAAATGGCCGTTTTGGCGCCTGTCTGATGGCGGAACCTGAACTGGTCGCCGAATGTGTTGCGGCAATGAAGCAGGCGGTATCGATTCCGGTTACTGTCAAATCGAGAATCGGTATTGATGACCGTGACTCCTATGAAGAATTAGTGCAGTTTGTAACCACGGTTGCTTCAGCCGGCTGCACAAGTTTTATTATTCACGCCAGAAAAGCCTGGTTAAGCGGCTTGTCACCTAAACAAAATCGGGATATTCCACCGTTGCGCTACGATGTGGTTTATCAAATCAAACAAGATTTTCCGCAGTTGGAAATTATTTTAAATGGCGGTATCACTACTCTGGATCAGGCCGCCGAGGCTTTGCAGCAGGTTGATGGCGTAATGATGGGGCGTGAGGCTTATCATAATCCTTATGTCCTGGCCGAGGTGGATAGACGGTTTTATGGCGAATCCCGGGAACCCCGGTCACGGGATATGATTTTTGACTTGTTAATTCCTTATATTCAGCAGCAACTGGCAGAAGGCGTGCGTTTAAATAGTATTTCCCGGCATATTTTAGGTCTTTTTCATGGTGAACTGGGTGCTAGAGCTTGGCGCAGACATCTGAGTGAAAACGTCTGTAAATCCGGCGCCGACATCCAGGTACTTTTGGACGCCTTACCAAAAAGCCAAGTCTAAATGGATATTGCCATGAAGACAAATTATCAGGACAAAACGCACGACCAGCTTTAAAATTCGCGGCTTGATGATGTATACTGAGGGATTATTTTTATATTCAGGATTGAAACTATGGAAGAGCATTTTGCCAAGATTATCGAGGCAGTTGGTGAAGATTTAACTCGCGAAGGCCTGATCGATACGCCAAAACGCGCAGCCAAGGCTTTCAAGTTTTTAAATAACGGTTACGAAAAAACTCTGGAAGAAGTGCTTAATGGCGCTATTTTTACTGCCGACACTGAAGATATGGTGATAGTAAAAGACATTGAGCTGTATTCCTTGTGCGAACACCATTTGCTGCCGTTTATCGGCAAATGTCATGTCGGTTATTTACCGCAAGGTAAAGTGTTGGGACTGTCCAAAGTGGCTCGTGTTATCGACATGTATGCACGCCGCCTTCAAATTCAGGAAAAATTGACCAAACAAATAGCCGATGCTATTGAAATGGCAACAGGTGCCAGAGGTGTCGCTGTGGTGATTGAAGCCAAGCATTTGTGCATGATGATGCGCGGCGTTGAAAAGCAAAATTCGGTAATGACGACGTCGGTGATGACCGGAATTTTCCGTAAAGAGATCAGTACCCGTTCGGAGTTTTTAAATCTAATTAACCGCTAGACCTAAGCGCATAAAGAGCGGAGTCGAACTAATGCCACACAAAAAAACTGGCGTATTACTGGCCAATCTGGGCTCACCTACCGCCGCCACAATCCCTGCGGTCAGGCGTTTTCTTAAAGAATTTCTTTGGGATCCGCGTGTCGTCAATTTGCCCAGACCATTGTGGTGGATGATACTGCATTTTTTTGTGTTACCTTTTCGTCCCCGAAAATCGGTGAAGGCTTATCAAAAAATATGGCATGAAAAAGGCTCGCCGTTAATTTACCTGACCTTGCAATTAACCGAACGGGTTGCCGAGCAGTTAGAAGCCAAGGGTATTACTACCCAGCATGTGATGCGCTACGGCGAACCCTCCATTGCTAAACAATTAAAAGCTTTTAAAAAAGCCGGGATTAATAATTTAATCGTCCTGCCGTTGTATCCCCAATACTCCTCGACCACGACTGCTTCTATTTATGATGATGTGATCAAGGAACTCAATCAATGGCGGCATTTACCCAGCATTCAATTTATCAGCGACTATCATCAGCACAGCCATTATATTGCTGCAGTTGCCGATTCTATAGAACAAAGCTGGAAGGAGCATGGCAAAAACGAGTTGTTGTTGATGTCCTTTCACGGCTTGCCCGAGCAGCTGACTAAATGGGGAGATCCTTATTTTCATCAGTGCCATAAGACGGCAGCCCTGATTGCTGAAAAACTCGGTATCGATCAAACCCAATGGATGATTGTATTCCAATCGCGTTTTGGCAAGGCGCAATGGCTAAAGCCTTATTGTGTAGACACCCTAGAAGATCTTCCTACGCAAGGCATTAAAAGCATTGATGTGGTCTGCCCCGGATTTGCAGTAGATTGCCTGGAAACACTCGAAGAAATTGCCATGGAGAACAAGGCCATTTTCATCGCATCCGGCGGCCAGCAGTATCGTTACATCGCAGCGCTAAATGATTCGGACAGCCATGTAGCGGCCATAGTCAACTTGCTTGAGCAAAATTTTTAAGTAATACATTGTTCCCATGCTCTGGTGTGGGAGCGGTAAATAAAGGCTAAAAATGAACCTAACACTCTTACAAAACTGGCAAGATCAAAGCTGGCCAAGCATTAAATCCAGCAAGCCCCTTACTACTGGTGACGGCGTTATTGACCAGCGCTCTTTTAATACTATTGAAGTAGATCAGCTGTTTGATGCTGTCAATCACGCATCAACGCTTGTAGGCCAGGCGGTGTTATTTAGATCGTTAACCCAGCCACTAAATGAACTGGGTCAGCTCAGGGCTAAACAGCACGCTGTTGAAGAGCTACAGAATAACCCAGCACTCAAAGAACAACTGGAAAACATCGTGCAACAGGCCGTAGCAGATGAAAAAAACTTTTATTTATTATTGTTTGGCGAATTTCTCGGCTCCTTTGGCACCGCCAGGGAAGAGCATGAAATTGAAGGTTATGGTTATCTGCAATATAAACGAGGCATCCGCTTCCTGCTGGAACTGGTAGATCAGGTTCAAACAGTAGAAGAACCGCAATCTGCTTATCTAAAAGCTATTATCGACAAGATCAAGGCCTTTGCCGAAACAAGGGCTTATTCGCTGATGCAAGGCCCGGTTTATATCACCGAAAATGCGGTGCAGTGTAAAGAACAGCGTCAGGGTTCGTTTGCACCGGCGATTATTTTTAAACCCCGGGTGTTCAAGCCGTTATTAATCTCGCTGTTTTTCGGTGCTATCTGGGCGATGGCACATTTTTTCCCTACCGATATGTTTCAGGTTTCAGTTGAAGCCATCCCGACCGCCATGATTTTTGTTGTGCCATTATTACTGGTTTATTTTCCGATCATTGGTGGCTTTGATCGTGACAGCTGCATTGTCCCGCTAAGAAATGAGTTCAAAGCCTCCCCTGCAGTCGCCGAAACTCTGGATGCGCTGGGCCAGCTTGATGAATTGCTGTCGTTTATGAAATTTGCCGAAGCCTTTGGCGGCAGTAAAACATTGCCCGAACTGGTCGATGCGCCGCATCATAGAATTAATCTCAGCGATGCCAGAAATCCGGTGTTAGGCAAACACAACCCAGATTATGTAGGCAATGATTTTGTCCTGGACGATGACAAACTGGTGCTGGTTACCGGTCCCAACAGCGGAGGCAAGACCGCTTTTTGCAAAACCGTCACCCAAATACAACTGTTGGCGCAAATAGGCTGTTATGTTCCAGCCAAATCGGCGATACTGACCGTCGCTGACCACATTTTTTATCAGGCACCTGAAATTAGTCATCTTGATGACGGCGAAGGGCGCTTCGGTACAGAGCTAAAAAGAACCCGAGACATTTTTCTGGCGACAACCGCCAAAAGTCTAGTGGTGCTGGATGAATTATCGGAAGGCACGACCTTTGAAGAAAAAATGGAATCCTCATCGAATGTGCTGAACGGTTTTTACCGCAAAGGCAATAGCACACTGTTAATTACCCACAACCATCAACTGGTCGATTTTTTTGTCGCACAAGGCACAGGTTTGCCAAAACAGGTAGAGTTTGCTGATGACGCGCCGACTTATAAACTGGTCGATGGTATTTCTCGGATCAGTCATGCCGATCGTGTAGCAAAAAAAATCGGTTTTTCCAAACAAGATATAGATAACTATCTGGCAGGTACACCATGAAAATAGGCACCCCATTATCGAACAGCGCAACCAAAGCCCTACTATTGGGCAGCGGCGAACTGGGCAAGGAACTGGCTATTGCACTGCAACGCTACGGCGTGGAAGTGATTGCCGTTGATCGTTATCCGAATGCACCGGCACACCAGGTTGCCCATCGCAGTCATGTAATCGACATGACCGATGCCGTCGCGATCAAAAAACTGATTGCCGAGGAACAGCCGAATTTTATTATCCCGGAAATTGAAGCGATTGGAACTCAGGCTCTCATTGAAATTGAAGCCGAAGGCTTATGCACGGTAGTGCCTAATGCCAGAGCGATACAGCTGACCATGAATCGGGAAGGCATCAGAACTTTGGCCGCAGAGCAGCTTAATATCCCGACCTCAAATTACGCCTTCGCACAAAGCTTTGCTGAACTGCAAGCGGCGGTTGACGCAGGCATCGGTTATCCCTGCTTTATCAAGCCAACCATGTCCTCCTCAGGCAAAGGCCAGTCGATGGTCAAAAGCGCCGAAGGGCTACAGGCGGCCTGGGATTACGCTAAATCCAGCGGCCGGGTCGATACCGGCAAAGTGATTGTTGAAGCTAGAATAGACTTTGATTATGAAATTACTTTATTGACCGTACGCGCTCTGTCCTTCGACTCCGCTCAGGACGGCGAAATCAAAACCTATTTTTGCGCACCAATAGGTCACAGACAGGAAAGCGGGGATTATCGGGAAAGCTGGCAACCGCAAGCTATGAGTGCGGACGCGTTAAAAGCGTCACAGGATATTGCCTTTAAAATAACCAGCGAGATTGGAGGTCTTGGCCTGTTTGGCGTTGAACTGTTTATTAAGGGCGATGAAGTTTGGTTTAGCGAAGTCAGTCCTAGGCCGCATGATACCGGCATGGTGACCTTGGTTAGCCAAAAACAAAATGAATTTGAATTACATGCCCGAGCTATTTTAGGCTTGCCGGTTGATACTAGCCTGCACAGTATCGCTGCCAGCGCGGTTATTTTGGGCGGCGTGAAGGCAAAAGGCGTTGTTTATCAAGGTCTGGAAAAAGCGCTGTCGGTACCGACCAGCGAAATTAGGTTATTCGGCAAGCCTGAAGCTTTTATAAGCCGGCGCATGGGGGTTGCATTGGCCACCGGCGAATCTGTCGACATTGCCAGAAAAAGGGCGGTTAAAGCTGCCAGTATGATCGTTATTAAGTCTGACTGATGCAGCACAGGGTCGCCCCTACATATTGTCAGGCACACTCATAAGGTAACAATATGATCAAAATTATCGTTATGTTAACCAGTTTATTCATTTCCAACGAGGTTCTAGCCGACATCTATAAATTCGTCGATATTGATGGTCGAGTTTACTACACTGACAAACCTACCAATAGTTTGTACAAACGCATTATCCGAACCCGGGCGCTAAATTATGCCGCTGCCCTGCCTTTTATGGGTACTAACAAAAAGAAATTTGCCGATCTTGTTGCTGAGGCTGCCAACCGACATCAGGTTGACGCCCGATTGGTACATGCCGTTATTCAGGCAGAATCCGCTTACAATGCAACAGCAATTTCTTCAGCCGGAGCGGTGGGTTTGATGCAGTTAATGCCCGATACTGCCAGACGCTATGGCGTGATTGACCGGAATAATCCTGATCAGAATATCGATGGTGGCACTCATTATTTGAAAGATTTACTACGGCTATTTGATTCAAATATCGATTTAGTTGTTGCCGCCTATAACGCGGGTGAAAATGCAGTGATCAGACATAACAACTCTATTCCTCCCTACCCCGAAACCCAAAACTACGTCAAAACCGTGTTGGCTTTGTATAACAGAAGATCTTGAAATTGTTCGGTTTCTTTAAGTCCATAACAAAACCAAAACCATGAATCACATTGCGTTAAAAATCCTAAAAAATAAATTGATGATTGGCCCGTTAGTCGGGCTACTTTATTGCCCGCAATAAATTACCGCAAAACAATTCTTTACCGGTTTTTGACTGCATCCAGAGCTGTTTTATTTCTAGTTGATTGGCTTGAAAATAGAGTTCGGCGGACTTTG
This sequence comes from Methylococcaceae bacterium, assembly GCA_947506155.1. Taxonomy (GTDB): domain Bacteria; phylum Pseudomonadota; class Gammaproteobacteria; order Methylococcales; family Methylomonadaceae; genus Methylobacter_A. The sequence goes on along the minus strand of CANNNV010000130.1, from coordinate 1,427 downwards.
CTAAGTCTGCCAGCTCGATTTTGGGTGAATAGGTGTTGAGGATCAAAAAAGCGCCTGGATTCATCAGCTCGTAAGCGGTTGCCATCAAACCGGACAACTGATGTTCCAGCTTCCATTTTTCGCCTTTGACACCCAAGCCCCAGGCGGGCGGATCCATGATGATGCCGTCGTAATGTTTACCTCGTTTCACTTCACGTAGCGCAAATTTTAACGCATCTTCAAGTACCCAGTGAATGTCCGAAAGATGGCTACGTTCCCTGTTTTCGTTGGCCCAGCCCAACATTTGTTTGACTGAATCGACATGTACTACATCCGCGCCGGCCTCACAGGCAACCAGTGAGGCCGCGCCGGTATAGGCAAATAGATTTAAAACTTTTTTTCCTGCACTAACCTGCTCTTTAATAAAGCGCCAGTTAGCCTGCTGCTCAGGAAACAAGCCTACATGCTTGAATTTAGTCAGTTTCAAACCAAAATTTAAATTCTGATAGGCAATCAGCCAGTGTTCGGGCGCATCCGCTTTGAGCTTTTTCCAGCGGCCCTGGGTTGAAGATTGTTCTTCAAATTCCCAGGCTGCAAGCGATTGCCATTCGGCAAAAGGCCAGCCCGGCTTGAAATCGGCTTGCAGATCGGGGCGTATCGTGATCAGCTGCCCCCAACGTTCCAGTTTTTTGCCGTTACCGGCATCCAGCAGCTGATAATCAGGCCAAGACTCGCCATATTCACGTAAAATTTTTTCGTGAGCCATGCGGTTTTTATTTTTTAATTTCGGGAGACGAGTTTTTTGTTGATAGTCGCTATACAGAGGTGCGCATTTCCTTAATTACAATCTGCCGACTGCGGAGATTTTCCAGAAGCTCAGCTTCATCTTTTGCCAAATTAGCCGCATTATGCGTCTGCTCAGACTGGATGATCACATTACAACCAAGGCTCCTCAAATGCTTGCCGATTAGCGCGATTGCATGGCTCTTGCCAGAGTGCTCTGGTCCTTCAATAGTGATGTTAATCATCAATTTTTGCGCGAGATACCCCGTCCTTTAGGTCGGGGAGGGATAGCGCGTCGGCGTTAGCCGACCCAACTCACGCAGCTCCTATTGCGTTTGCTATCTTGGGTTGATGGGGATTGCTTGTCTTTCCAAGCGGTCAACCCGTAAGGGTATGCCCTTACGGGCCTAGTAACGCTGCGTTTACTTCGGCTAGGCTCAGCACAAGTTCCCGCAATCTCCCTTCGACAATGATTACAACCGGCTCTCACTGTTACCAGTGACGAAAAGAACCTTCTGGGCTTTACCTTTCCCCAGCGTGATCCGATCCTTTTAGAGCAGCGAACTAAGGAAGCATTCGCTGGTAAGTCTTAACGACCCATTGTAATCGTAGCACTGTGTTAGCGCTTAGTCTGGTCAACCTAGCTTTTACAAGCTCCGTCCTTC
>CANNNV010000129.1 GCA_947506155.1 Methylococcaceae bacterium | reverse complement strand
GTTGCCCAGATATTCTGATGGTTTCAATATCTCCGTCATCCGCCATTCTCCTAAGGGTGTTTGGGTGTACGCCAAGTATCAGTGCGGCTTTTCTGCTAGATTCATATTTCATGACTAGCAAATATAAATTATTGTTAGCTTTTGTCAACGTTTTATTTACTATACACTAACCGTTTCCCCGCGAACCTGATCTGCCCTTCCCTCTGGCCTCAACCCGCTTGCTGTCGGTACGTTTACTGTCAGCTGGCTTAGCGCCACGGGCCGCCGGTTTTTTGGTATGGCGCATATCTTTTTTACCGGTGTCCTTATGCGCTGCGTTCTTTTTAGGCGCGTCAATTATCTTCAACGAGACCGGCTCATAGCCGGTATCAGCGACACGCGGAATTTGCCGTTTGAGTAACTTTTCAATTTCCACCAGATAATAGGCTTCCTCGGGACAGACCAGCGACAAAGCCACGCCATTAGCACCGGCACGTCCGGTACGGCCTATCCGGTGAATATAATCTTCCGGCACTTGCGGCAAATCAAAATTCACCACATGCGGCAGGTCTTCAATATCCAGACCGCGTGCGGCAATATCGGTCGCAACCAACACCTGTACCTTGCCGGTTTTAAACTGCTCCAGCGCCTTGTTCCGTGCGCCCTGGGTTTTGTCGCCATGCAAAGCCGCCGTGCGGATGCCATCCTCAATTAACTGTTTTTCCAGCCTATCCGCGCCATGCTTGGTGCGAACAAAAACCAGTACCTGTTTCCAGTTATTGCTGCCGATCAGATAGGACAATAATTCGCGCTTGTATTCTCGGCCAATGCCGTAGACTTGCTCCGAGACATTTTCAGCGGTGGCATTTTGCTTGGCGACTTCAACTTCAACCGGATTGTTCAATAGCTGCGCCGCCAGCGACTTGATTGCATTGGGTACGGTCGCGGAAAATAACAAACTCTGCCGCTTCTTCGGTATCAACGCCATAAGCTGCTTGATATCGGGCATAAATCCCATGTCCAGCATGCGATCCGCTTCATCCAGCACGAGGATTTCGATATTGGAAAGATTGATGTTGCGCTGCTGGATATGATCAATCAACCGTCCTGGCGTTGCCACCACGATGTCGCAGCCCCGGCGCAATTGACGGGTCTGAATGCCAATACTGGCGCCGCCGACCACCGCTTCCACATGCAGCGGTAAATGCGCGCCGTAGATTTTTACGCTTTCATAGACCTGCGCCGCCAGCTCACGGGTCGGCACCAAAATCAGCGCGCGAACCCGGTGCGGTTTTTGATGCGGGTCATGATTTTCAGCCAGCCGTTGCAATAACGGCAAGGTAAAACTCGCGGTTTTTCCGGTGCCGGTTTGCGCGCCAGCCAACACATCCTTGCCCTCAAGGATCAAGGGAATAGCTTTTAGTTGTACCGGTGTCGGTGTGATGTAGCCCTGATCGGCTACGGCTTTAAGAAGTTCCTCGGTTAAACCGAGTTGGGCAAAAGACATTTATAAATCTCAGGTAAAAAAAAAAGACGAAAGGCTTTTCAACCACCCGTCATACTCATATAGCGCAGGATAACCGGCTGCTCGTGGATATTAAAGTCGTGTTTTTCCGGCTTAATCAGCATTGCGTCAACAATAGCCTGCTTTAGCACGTCGTTATTGCCCGGGTTGGCCCGAATGATTTGTTTTAAATCGACCGAATGCTCATTACCCAGACATAACAGCAACCGCCCTTCGACTGTTAAGCGCACCCGGTTACAGCTGCTGCAAAAATTTTCACTGTGCGGGGAAATAAAGCCAACACGGGTTTGAGTGCCGGTCACCTTGAAATAATTTGACGGTCCGCCGGTTTTTTCGGGGCTAGCGACCAAAGCAAACTTTGGCGCCAAATCAGTCTTGATCAAGGCGCTGGAATAATAGGCGTCTGAGCGATCATGTTGACTGACAATGCCCAGCGGCATTTCTTCGATAAAGCTGATGTCGAGGCTATTATCAACCGCAAACTGGACCAGGTCGCACACTTCCAGATGATTTCTGTCTTTAAGTATCACCGCGTTGATTTTTATCCGCTCAAAACCTGCAGCCTTTGCAGCCTGTATGCCTTTAAGCACTTGCTGCAAATCACCGGTTCGGGTTATCGCCTTAAACTTGTCATCATCCAGCGTATCCAGACTGATATTGAGTCGCTTAACACCTGCCGCTTTTAACGCCTCAGCCATGGTTTCAAGTTGGGAACCATTAGTCGTAATGACCAACTCGGTCAGGCTTTCAATGCGCCCGATAGCTTGCAGCAAGCCCAACACACCTTTTCTAACCAAAGGCTCGCCGCCGGTGATCCTGATTTTCTTGACCCCCAGTTCAGCAAAGGCTTGCGCCAGGGTTAAAATTTCTTCGAGCGTTAAAATCTGCGCGCGCGGCAAGAAAGTCATGTCTTCGGCCATGCAATACAGGCAACGAAAATCACAGCGATCGGTAATGGAGATTCTCAAATAATCAACAAGTCTTCCGTAGCGATCGATTAACTGAGTGGGGGGAGGCAGATGGGTCATTAGGCTGGTAATAAAAAATCTAAGACATCAATATTAACACGGACAGTTAATTCAAATATTTTTTCTTCTTTGAAAAACCAAGGCCGTAAGAAAAAATACCGTCCACGGTGTAGCATCCTTATTTCCGATCACCTCTCGTAGCTAATTAATTTTATCAGCACCTCGATAGACCAACACATCATCCATAATTTTCTCAATATTTATAAGCTTTAACGGATATACAAAGGGGATTTATTGCTATATGCTTACGTAGATATGCGTAGTTTTTTTAAGGGAAATAGGTAATGGAACAATTGACAGATTTAAAAGCTATCTTGCATTCCAAGCGCGCCAATATTTATTATCTTGAAAAATGCCGTATGTGCCCACCCTGCCCGGCTATATTTAACTTAAAAAATCAATAGCTTATGTAAATCCGATGCATCGAGTAAAAGGCATGAGAACATTATCGGTTATAAGGATAAAAAATAGATGAGAATAACTAATGCGTTGCATTACAAGTATTGGGGCAAGGCCAGTTCGGATAAGGAAAGCGGGGCGGCTTATCACTTGCTGCCTTATCATTGTTTGGATGTGGCGGCGGTGGCTGATGTTTGGTGGGAACAAAGTTGCAATATTAGACGCAGCTTTATTGTAATTACAGATCTAAATGAAAAACAAACCCGAGCCTGGCTGTTATTTTTTATTGCTTTACATGATTACGGTAAGTTCGATCTGCGTTTCCAGCGTAAAGCGCCAGAAACTTGGAAAGACGTTAATACTGAATTGAGTGTCTTTCCTGTTAAATTGACTTTAGACGCAATTAAAAAGTATTACCACGGCCCGGCTGGGCTTTACTGGTTTTATCAGGATTTAAAGGAGCGGTTTTCGTCAGGCGAAGATGATTTCTGCTTCGATGACAACGAGGATTGGCTTGCCTGGTTTAGTTGGCTTGCGCCGGTAGTCGGGCATCATGGTGTTATGCCACAAGATCATGAAAAAGACAGTTTAAAATATCCTCTACATGCAGCTTCACAACAGATTTTGGATGCATTTAAACAAGCGCGACAGCAATGGCTTAAAACAGTGGAACAATTGTTTCTTACTCCCGCTGGATTGTCGCTAAACGATACGCCTCCATTACTTAAAACCACTAAAAATTCCCAAACGCCAGCAACGATGTTGGCCGGATTTTGTTCGGTAAGTGATTGGTTGGGATCGTCGGAACGATTTACGTACAGCGATCAACCTTGCGATGATTTATCAAAATGGTATGAATGTCGATTGGAGATAGCGAAATCAACCTTACAAGAAGCGGGTGTCATCAGTCAAATCAGGCCTTATCAAGCAATCGATAAGTTATTGGATGGTTACTCGCCGCGACAAGTGCAATGTTTAGTTGAACATCTACCAAAAGTACAAGGCTTAACGCTAATAGAAGCCTCGACAGGTTCGGGGAAAACCGAAACCGCTTTGGCATACGCATGGCAACTATTGGCATTCGGCCTGGCTGACAGCATTGTGTTTGCCTTGCCGACACAGGCCACTTCCAATGCAATGTTAGAGCGTTTGGAAAAGGCAGCGCCTTTGCTGTTTGCCAATCAAACCAATGTAGTGCTGGCACATGGCATGGCGAAATATCAGCATAACTTCATCAAATTGAAACAAGCCTGTCGTCCGCGCACAGCTCAAGGCCATGAAGAAGCCTGGGTGCAATGCGGAAACTGGTTGGCGCAAAGTCGAAAACGGATATTTCTTGGCCAAATCGGAGTCTGTACTGTCGATCAGGTTTTGGTGTCGGTCTTGCCTATTAAGCACAAGTTTGTGCGAGGCTTCGGAATTGGTCGCAGTGTTTTGATTATCGACGAGGTTCATGCTTACGACAGTTATATGTACGGCTTGCTGGATGCGGTGCTGGAGCAACAACGTCTTGCCGGAGGCAGCGCGATTTTATTATCGGCGACCTTGCCACTCCATCAAAAAGTGCAGTTGGCGAAAGCCTGGGACTGTGAGCTAACCACTCCAAACAAGGACTATCCGTTGATCACCCATTGCAGTCTTGGACAAACCATCCCGTTCGGTTTGGAAGCTTTGCCCGAACAGCGACCCAAGCCTACAGTGGTACAGTTGGAGCTAATAAAAACGCCTCATTTATTGCCTGACGATGACTTTATCCAGTGTTTGCTCGATGCAGTAGTGCAGGGCGCGCAAGTTTGTCTGGTCTGTAATCTAGTCGCAGTCGCACAGCACCTTTATCAACAAGTGTTGACTCGAATTAAACAAGACGAACAATTCACCGAAGATCAGTTATTGCTGTTTCATTCTCGCTTTATCTTTGCAGACCGCCAACAAAAAGAACAAGCCGTTCTCAATCTGTTCGGTGCGAAACCTGAACCGGAAGATGCCAGAAACAAAGGCCATTTACTGATTGCCACCCAAGTGGTTGAGCAATCGCTGGACTTGGATTTTGATTGGCTGATTACTCAGCTTTGCCCAGTCGATTTGCTGTTTCAGCGCATGGGGCGTTTACACCGTCACGAACGCATTAGACCGGAACATCATGCAAAACCGGTATGCACCGTGTTATTGCCTACCGAAGATGATTATGAATTGCATGAACTGATTTACGGTAATAGCAGGGTATTATGGCGCACTCAGCAATGCTTGCAGAATGCAGAGCGTACAGACGAATCCCAAGTCTTTTTCCCTGCGGCTTATAGGGATTGGATAGAACCGGTTTATAGCGAAGACGCCTGGCCGGAGGATGAACCGGATTGGGTGCTGAAAAGCTACGAAGCCTATGAAACAGATCGATATGCCAGCCAAATGACCGCCAGACAACTGGTTAACAGTAATATGAACGAGCTGTCAGATAATGATAGTCATGTTTCCGCGCTAACCCGCGATGGCGACATGAGCCTGAATTTGACTCCTTTCTATACTAATACTCAGGGCAAACGGTGTTTGTTAAACGGTCAACTGATAGACGCGCTGGAGGAGAGTGACCGTTTGGAAGCCATAAATTTAAACAGCGTTGCCGTGCCGAAAAGCTGGGGCAATCATGGCCGGTTGCCCGAGTTTGATAAAGACGGCCTAATCTGGTTGCCCATGCAAGCAACTACAAACGGTCAGTTCGTCGCAACCCAGGGCGAGTACATCTACTTTTATCACGCCAACACAGGATTAGCTCGAATGGATAAACCCAAGGATAACTCATGAATTTACTCACTGATGCCTGGATACCGATTCAACACCAAGGCAAGTACCAGAAAATTAGTTACCAGCAGCTTTTGTGCAGCGACCAAACCGGCGAACTGTGTTTTCCGCGTGACGACATGGAGCTGGCTTGTTTGCAATTGCTCTGCGCCATTACTCAAGTATTGTTTATTCCCAAGGATAAAAAAGCGCTGGGCCAATACGTCAAAGAACCGATAACGCCAGAAGTTTATGCTGATGCTTGCCAAGGGAAAGTGGATTGGTTTGATTTGGACCATCCGGAAACGCCATTCATGCAAATAAAAGGGGTATCTGGGAAACCTAACCTCATTAATAAAATTATGGCGGGGATGAATGATGGAACGAATAAAACATTTCTTAATGATGAAACCGTTTCAATGGCTCTATGTCAATCTTGCGCTTCAATTTTTCTTTTTAATCATGCGTCAAACTGTCCTAGTTGGTGTGGTGGAGTTAAAGCGGGAATAAGAGGTGCAACACCTGCAGCAACATTACTGATTTCAGATACGCTTAGAAAAACAGTTTGGATAAATGTGTTGACATCAGAATATCTCAATAAATATGGCTATCATGACAATGATAACTTTTGTTGGATAGATGTTATTCCACAAGTCGGTGAGGTTAATAAGATTAAAAAAGGAAAAAATGTCAATCTGATTACTCTTGGATTACGAAGAGGATTATTTTGGCAGCCAGCACATATAGAGCTTGTTTTAGAGCCAATTGAAAAATGTTCATGTTGTAGTTCCCAGGTAGAGAAAGGTTATAAAAAATTTATTTTTGAAAAGTTTTCTTATGAATATGAAGGTAATTGGAAGCATCCATATAGTCCGAGAGTTTTTGAAATTAATAAGGGTGAGAAAGAGTTTAAATATATTTCTTATAAAGACAAGACCCCTTTTTGGACTCAAATACCGCAAATTATTTTTGATGGTAGTGATGAAAAGGGCGGTTCGGAGGTGGCTCCGGTTATTGAGCAACTTCAGTCATTGTATGTCAGTGGAAAATTGAGCTTAAGTGTTGGTGGGTATGAATGTAGCAAGGCTACTATTATTAAACGACATCATGATTCTTTATATCTGTCTAATAATTGGATTGAAAATAGACCTCACTATTTGAACATCATATCTACTGGATTAAATTATAAAAGTGCTTTACGAACAGCAATTTATTGTTTTATTAGCAATGCCATTATTAGCCCATCAAAAAATAATAAGGCAAAAATTAATAGAATGTGCTCAGAAATTGATGCTATTTATTATTCTGAAACAGAAGGTGTCATTATGGAATCTTTAGCATTATTACCCTCGGTTCGGTAGTTTTTGTAACCAAATGATTATTAATGGTTAATTTTGTGAGTTTTGCTAAAAAACAACACATCCGTCCATTGGAACCCACTGAATCTATTGAACTTTAAAAAAAATGAGCGAACCGTCAGTTATTAAACTCAGAAATAGAAGTCTTATCAAGTGACTTGAAAAAAATAGTATTAAGAATATTTGGTCAAAAAACCGAACCTTATTCGCATGAACCGAAAATGCTAAAAGCCTTGGCCTTAGCAAGACGGTCATTACATAAATCGTTCAAAGAACTGGAACCCCAAGGAGAAACCCTATGAGTGAGGGAAAGAATAAAACACCCGATTTTATGGCGATATATGAACGCTATCAGGCATTAAAACCTGGCCCGCAAGCGGAATTGAAACGGGCCATGAATCCCGGTGATTTGATTGAAGTGCCTGCTTTTTATCGCGTGTTGCACACTGAAAGGGCCTATCCAAGCATGCAACGCTTGTTGTTTTGCTTGCCCCATATCAAAAACATGGAAGGCGGCGATTCATTAGGTAAGGCCTTGGCTAAGGCGGATATTAACGAAAAACGCCTATTCATGGTGATCCGTTCACAAGAACCCAATGACTTAATTCAATTGCGCCGATTATTAAAACAAGCTAATCCGACTCTGGATTGGCAGGCGACCGCGAAGACTTTGTATTATTGGAATGACCAAGCTAAACGCCAGTTACTGGAAGATTTCTTCTATTATCAAAACACTAAACCAAAAGCCTCTGCATAACACAAGGAATCCAAACCAGGGCAACCGCATATAAATTAGCCTAAAAATCAGTCATAATACTCAGTTTTTTAGGGTAGTTAATCATGGCATTAAGTTTACAGGAAGCCTTTTCGTCGCTTAAAGATCCGCGAGTAGATAGGCATAAACGCCATATGCTGATTGAT
>CANNNV010000128.1 GCA_947506155.1 Methylococcaceae bacterium | reverse complement strand
TTATTGCCCGCAACGATGGTTATGGGTACAAGTTTCAACCCAAGATAGCAAACGCAATAGGAGCTGCGTGAGTTGGGTCGGCTAACGCCGACACGCTATCCCTCCCCGACCTGAAGGACGGGGTATCTCGCGCAAAAATTGATGAAAAAAGCCACCATTATTTATCAGGCCGGATCACACCAATGGCTCGCGATAGCCCGTGACCCGGAGCGGCCAAATTATTTAATAGACACCAATGAATACCTGATCACCGACGGCACTACTGCATTATTGACTGATCCAGGTGGTTCGGAAATTTTTGCGATGGTGTTTGCGGCCATCTGTGAAGCAGCCAACCCCGCACAAATAAGTCTGCTGTTTGCATCTCACCAGGATCCGGATGTCATTTCATCACTGTCTTTATGGCTGGACTTTAATCCGGAACTCAAATGCTATCTCAGTCGTTTGTGGACAACGTTTGTGCCGCATTTTGGCGGCACCGACCAAACGTTGATCGGAATTCCTGATGAAGGCTCGATGATTCCGGTCGGCAAGCTGAAATTACAAGCCATACCTGCACATTATCTGCATTCTTCCGGTAATTTTAATTTGTACGATGAGGCGGCGAAATTATATTTTTCGGGTGATATCGGTGCAGCGATACTACCGGAAGACATGAACAGCCTATTTGTTAAAGAGTTTTCCCGCCACATTCGTTATGCCGAGGGCTTTCACCGACGCTGGATGGGTTCGCCTGCGGCCAAAAACCTTTGGTGTGAACGGGTAGCTGCGTTGAAAATCGATATGCTTTGCCCGCAACACGGCGCGATTTACCAGGGTGCTGATGTGGATCGTTTCATTAACTGGTTTTCAGAGTTGCAAGTAGGGTCGGGGTTGTTATGAAGCCTAGCTTATCTTATGACCCTGGTTTTGGTGTTGTCGAATTACACGAGCAGGAGTTTGTACAAATTCGTGACTTGCTTTATCGTATTACAGGTATCAGTATGTCCTCTGCCAAGAAGCCTCTGGTCACCAGTCGCCTAGGAAAACGACTTAGGCACTACGGGCTGGGGAGTTATAGGGAGTATTTCCAAATGATTACCGCCAGCGATGGGAAAGCGGAATTGCAAATGGCGTTAGATTTGCTTACGACCAACGAAACACGTTTTTTTCGTGAGCCTAAACATTTCGATTTTTTACGTCAGCAACTTTTGCGCTCGAGGATTCCCGGTAAAACCCTGCGGATCTGGAGTGCGGCCTGTTCCAGCGGTGAGGAGCCTTACAGTATCGCGATGCTGCTAGATGAAGTCTTGGCTAGTGCGCCATGGGAAATTGTTGCTTCTGATTTAAGTACTCAGGTATTAGAAAAGGCACGCAGCGGTCTTTACTCGATGGAACGCATGCAGGAAATCCCCTCGCACTATTTATCAAACTACTGCCTTAAAGGCACAGGAACTCAGGAAGGATTCTTGCTGATCGAACGAAAACTGCGCGAACGCGTGCAATTCATGCAACATAATCTGATCGAGGCGCCACCGAAGCTGGGTCAGTTCGATATAATATTTTTACGTAATGTGATGATTTATTTTGACCAAGAAACCAAACGCGGAGTAGTAGCACGCTTATTATCGCTGCTGCGCCCCGGCGGACATTTTATAGTTGGCCATTCTGAAACACTGAACGGTATTAGTGATGCTTTACAAACGGTACAGCCAGCTGTGTATCAAAAAATCTAAAAGGCGGATATGCTGTACGTTCCTTTTCCATAATCGATAAATAGGAACCTGAGATGCCTCAGATTAATGTCTTAATAGTGGATGATTCCGCCGTAGTGCGGCAGGTATTGACGGCAACGCTGGCCCAAGATCCGGGCATTAAGGTAATAGGTGCTGTTGCCGATCCGTTATTTGCAATGGCACGTATGCAGATACAATGGCCCGATGTAATTGTGCTGGATGTCGAAATGCCGCGCATGGACGGCATTACCTTTTTAAAAAAGTTGATGAGTGAACGGCCTACGCCGGTGGTGATTTGTTCCACATTGACCGAAAAAGGCGCGGAAACGACTATGCAGGCGCTGGCGGCTGGAGCAGTAAGTATCGTTACCAAGCCTAAAATAGGCCTCAAGCAATTTCTACAAGATGACTCGGAAGGCCTATTAGTCGCAGTTAAAGCGGCGGCCCGTGCCAATCTTCGGAGACTGACCACCACAGCCTCCGTGGTAGCATCGGCCAAACTGACAGCAGACGCCATTCTTCCTGCTAGCCTGCATGCGATGCTTGAAACTACCGACCGGATCGTCGCTATTGGCACCTCCACCGGTGGTACGCAGGCGTTAGAAGTTATCTTGACCGCATTGCCGCGCGTCTGTCCCGGCATTGTTATCGTGCAACACATGCCGGAAAAATTTACCGGAGCTTTTGCTGCTCGTTTGAACAGTCTGTCTCAAATTGAAGTGCGCGAAGCTGTCAATGGCGATCGAGTGATGCCTGGACGCGCCTTGATTGCCCCCGGGGGACGGCACATGCTGCTCAAACGTAGTGGAGCGCAATATCATGTTGAGATTGTCGACGGACCACAGGTCAGTCGTCATCGTCCGTCAGTTGATGTGTTGTTCCGTTCAGTGGCCAAGTGTGCAGGTAAAAATGCGTTGGGCATCATCATGACCGGTATGGGCGACGACGGTGCGAGAGGCTTAAAAGAAATGTATGACATGGGGGCGAGCACAGTGGGACAGGATGAAGACAGCTGCGTAGTTTATGGTATGCCGAAAGAAGCGGTAAAACTGGGCGCAGTGAAGCGGGAACTACCGCTAGATAGGATTGCTTATGAGATTGTCAGTTATGGTCATCTACGGTAAAGCGCTTAAATGGATAGGCTGATTTGTCGGTATCTTATTATAATGGGCGGTTAGTCCAGGCCTTGAAACTATGACTACGGACATTTGATTAACCTATAAGGATTTTCCCTCTATGACGAAAACCATTAAGCCCTATTTAACGCCCAGCGAAGCTGCGGAACTATTGATGGTATCACCGATTACTGTGCGTGCCTGGGCACAAAAAGGCCTGTTACCTTCTGAAACTACGCTGGGCGGACATCGTCGTTTTCTGCGCGAAAATGTAGAACAGTTTGCCTCTCAGTATAAAAATCCACCTAAGCGTGAAAATTTGAGGATACTGGTCGTGGATGATGACAAACATATGGCCGGATTTTTGCTGGAATGGCTGACCGGTTTGGATGAGTCCTTCCTGGTTAGCACAGCAACCGATGGCTATGAAGCAGGAAGACAAGTGTACAGCTTTGAACCCGACGTGCTTTTGCTGGATTTAATGATGCCAGATCTGGATGGTTTTGCTGTCTGTCGTCAGATTAAATCTGATCCGGATACCAGGGATATTCGCGTGATAGGCATGACCGGGCATTTAAACGCTGAAAACGAACAACATATACTCGAGGCAGGGGCAGAAATCTGTATTACCAAACCACTGGATACCAGATCGCTGCTGAAATTATTAAAGACAGGATCGTAATTAAAATGCCAATTGATAACGATTTATTTTAAAATCCAGGTTTAGTGTATCACTCAGCCCGCAAAGTTTCTAAAGGTTCCAGTCGGGCGGCTTTGATGGCAGGCGCAACGCCTGCTGCCATACCGATCAGCAAGGAAACCATAAACGCCGAGATGATATAGGCCCAGGCCAGTTCCACCGGTAGCGCCGGCAGCGCGGTTTCGAGAATTTTGACGACGCTGATGCCGAGTGCCACGCCGCATAAACCGCCAAAGGCGCTTAAGGCCAGAGCCTCAGATAAAAACAGCTGAAAAATAGTGCGTCGTTCTGCACCTACTGCACGCAACAAACCGATTTCAGAAATCCGCTCGGAAACAGCGATGGTCATGATGGTTAAGATGCCGACCGAGCCGACCAGCAACGAAATACTGCCTAATGCGGCAACCGCCAAGGTCAGAATATTCAAGATCGAGTCCATGCTTTTCAGCATTTGGTTCTGGGTAACGATGGTGAAATCTTCCCGGCCATGCCGGGCTATCAGGTTGCGTTTGATCGCGGACTCTACGCTGGCAATCGCAGCATTGCTTTTATAAAGCAGGTGAATTTCCATCAGGCTTTCCCGGTCAAACAACTCCAGCGCCTTGGCAGCAGGAATATAGATAGTGTCATCCATATCGAAGCCTAGCATTTGACCTTTTTTTTCCATCACGCCGATTACCCGAAAACGATCGTTGCCGATGCGGATACGCTGACCCAACGGACTGGCAGAACCAAACAATTCAGCAGCCAATTTATGACCTAACACCGCAAAAGCCCGTGGATTTCCGGGTTCTTCCGGCAAAAAACGCCCGCTGACAACCTTGATTTTCCACAGCAGCGGCACGGCCGAACCGACCCCCAGGATATTACTGCGCCGCTGTTTTTCCCCTGCCTCAATACGCGCATTGCCCTGCACCATCGGCGATGTTGCAATAATGGTTTCCAGTTTGCTTAAGCTGAGCGCATCGGCCAGAACCAGTGGCCTGACCGTACTGATAGTTGCGCCCGATAGGCCGAAGGTCGTGGTTTTTCCGGGATGAATGCCGATCAGATGGGTACCGAACTGGGTGAATTCAGCCAGCACAAACGTGTGAATGCCGCGACCTATCGAGGTTAAAACAATGACCGCTGCAATGCCTATGATAAGTCCCAGCGCGGTCAGCGCCGAGCGCAGTTTATGGCTGATAACCGTCCGGTAAGATAAAGAGAGTAGATCAGGATAACGCATTACCGCTTAGCCAATGCGGTAACGGGATCGAGGTTGGCCGCTTTTCTGGCCGGCAACACACCAAACAACAATCCGGTAAACAGCGAAACGGCTAATGCAGCCAACAAGGCCCAGGCCGGCAACACCATCGGAAAATCCGGGTAAAAAGCCTGTAAAACACCCAGGGTCACATAGCCCAGAACTACGCCCAGAAACGCACCCGCTAGCGACAACAGTGCCGCTTCGGTCAAAAACAGCCATAACAACTGCCGCTTAGTTGCCCCCAAGGCTTTTAACAAGCCGATCTCGGCAGTGCGTTGGGTAACGCTGACCAGCATTACATTCATCACCAACACCCCTGCCACGGCCAGACTGATCCCGGCAATACTGGCAACCGTCAAAGTCAACGCAGTCAATATTTTATCGAAAGTGCTGACCACACTGTCCTGGGTAATCAGTGTCACATCGTCTTCGCCTTCATGGCGGGATTTTATAATGCTCTTGATCGCATCAACCGCCAGGTACATGTCGGGCTTGGATTTAGCTTCAACCAGAACCCGAAATAAGGAGTGGGTATCGAACAAGGCTTGCGCCGAAGCCACCGGAATGATCACGATTTCGTCAAAATCGATACCCACCGACTGCCCTTCCGAAGCTAGCACCCCGATCACCCGAAAGCGCCGGTCATTGATGCGTAACCATTGCCCCAGCGCGGTCTGATTGGCAAACAATTCATTGCGTATGGTTTGGCCGATCACGCAAACCGGCAGAGCCTTGTCGATCTCGGTTTTCGGCAGAAATTGACCCTGGGCCAAAGTCAATCGGCGCACTTGTCTTAACGCATGTGTCGATCCCAGGATATTGGTTTCCCGCTCAAAGCCCTGCGCTGAAGCCGGTGCGGAACCGATGGTCAATGGTGCGATTTCGGCAATATGATGACTGCGCAATAAGGCTGTAGCATCATCTAGGGTTAAATCCCGGGGAGTTTCGCCAAATATCGGCGGCGCTCCACCCGTGGTTTCGGTGCGTCCCGGCAATACGATGACCAGATTTGTACCCAAGTTTTCAAATTCATTAACAATATAAAGCCGGGCGCTTTCGCCCAGGGATGTCAGCACGGAAACTGACGCAATGCCTATGCTCATGGCTAAAATAATCAAGCCCGCCCGCAAACGCTGGGTATTGATTGCGGCAAAAGCTTGATTTAAGGTGTCTTTGATTAACACGATTAGCCTATCTGCCCATCGACAATACGAATTTTGCGCTGCGCCCGGTCGCCCACCGCCTGGTCATGGGTAATAATCACTAACGTTACGCCCTGTCGATTAAGCCCTTCCAGCAAGTCAATGATTTCCTTGCCGGATTTGCTGTCGAGATTACCGGTCGGTTCATCGGCCAATAATATCGAAGGCTGCATGATCATGGCCCGGGCAATGGCGACGCGCTGCAATTGCCCACCGGATAGCTGATCCGGCCTGTGCTGAGCCCGGTTTTGGAGATTAACCGAAACCAGTGCATCCAGTACCCGCTGCTTGCGTTCCTTAACCGGAATACCGGCCAAAATCATCGGCATTTCAATGTTCTCAGCCGCTGACAAGCGAGGAATCAGGTGGAAAAACTGGAACACAAAACCGATATTTTCTCGGCGAACCTTGGCCAGTTGATCGTCGCTAAGCTGGGTAACCGGCTGATTGTTTAGCAGATACCGGCCAGAGGAGGGCTGATCCAGCAACGCAATCACATTCAGTAAAGTCGATTTTCCCGAACCTGACGGCCCCATCACCGACACATACTCACCTTTTTCGATAATGACATTAATGTCATCCAAGGCATGAACGGTTTGCTCGCCTACCTGAAAATAGCGGTGGATATGCTCCAGCCGTATCATTTTTGCTTACGGGCATAAGCTCCCGCAACCACGCCCTCTCGGCCTACCGACAATACGACGTTATCGCCAAGCTTTAATCCTGAAAGCACTTCGATCGTGTTCCAGTTGACCAGACCCGGTTTAAAACTCTGCTCGGTTAGCAAACCATCAGCTTGCATCAGCAACACTTTATTATTTTCCAGTACCGCTTCGGCTGGAACCCGAAGCGCATCCGCTTTACTGCTCAGCAACACTTCAATATCGGCGCTATAGCCGGGCAACAAGCCTTTAAGATCGTTGGGATCGGTTAATTTAACTTCAACGTCCACGGTACGCGCCTGCTTTTCCTTTTCCAGCACATACGGGGCAATACGACTTACCGTGCCGGAACAGCGTTTATCGGTAAAGGCATCCAGCGACACGCAGGCGCTCATGCCTATTTTTATCTGCGGCGCGTCCACTTCATCTATCGGTGCTGACACATACAAACAACTGACATCGAGCAGGTCAATCGCCGGCAAGGTTGGTATGCCGGGCGGCGACGGCGTGATAACTTCGCCCAGTTCGGCATTGATTTCAGCTACCGTGCCGTCAAAAGGCGCGACAATCAACGTGCGTTCGACAGCGGCCTGAACCGCATCGCGGCTGGCCTGAGTAACAGAAATTATTTCAACGGCTGCGTTACACGCTGCTCGTTTGGCCCGCGCATCGGTGGCTTTATTATCAACTTCTTCATCAGACACAACATGACCAATTTTTTGCAAGCGCAATAAGCGACCCGCCTCGCGTTCAGCGCCGGCAGCTAGCTGGCACGCTTGTTCGGCGCTAGCCCGATTAGCCCTGATTTGCGCCTCCTGTAATTTAACCTGCACTTTAAGATCCTTGTTCCAGACCTCCAGCAGCAACTGATTTTGTTTAACGCTGTCGCCTTCTTTGACATGCAGCAGCGCAACCTGCCCACCTGTTGCCGGCGCCAGATAGGCGCGTCTACATGCTTTAATCGTGCCGACTCGGGTATTAGACACCGTCGCTCTAACCCTCCTTGTTCCAGCGTAACCACTTCAACGTCAATTACTTTGGGTTGTTTTTTATAGATATAAAAAGCGGTTATCAGCAAAAAAATAATGCTGATATAAAGTGTTTTTTTACCCGGTAACATTATTTTTATCCCCTAAAAAATCGATCTTCATCAGTTTTTGTGCGAGATACCCCGTCCTTTAGGTCGGGGAGGGATAGCGCGTCGGCGTTAGCCGACCCAACTCATGCAGCTCCTATTGCGTTTGCTATCTTTAAAAAATTAGGTGCTTGACTTTCCAAGCGGTCAACCCGTAAGGGGCTAGTAACGCTGCGTTTACTTCGGCTAGGCTCAGCACAAGTTCCCGCAATCTCCCTTCGACAATGATTACAACCGGCTCTCACTGTTGCCAGTGACGAAAAGAACCTTCGGGGCTTTACCTTTCCCCAGCGTGATCCGATCCTTTACAAGCTGCGAACTAAGGAAGCATTCGCTGGTAAGTCTTAACGACC
>CANNNV010000127.1 GCA_947506155.1 Methylococcaceae bacterium | reverse complement strand
TTTAATCTTATGGATCACAATCCACTCCTTCATAACAGTCCTTGAGTAAAAAATCAGGGACTGTCTCAGATTTATTGTTCAAAAGAAATCTGAAAAAGTGGCTCAATATTAATGGCCATTATTGGCTCAGTTTAATTGGCCATTAACAGCTACCAACTTAACACGCAAGCACCCTTCAAAATGCCTTAATTTTTAAGATAAAGTCAGATAGTATTAACGCTTAAAATAAACTTTACCCTGATTAGGATTTACTTTATGGCAATCGGAAGTTTAGTACAGCGTGGCTCTCTCTCATTTGTAAAACAAAAATAGCTAACAAATAGACTTTATAATACAAGTATGAAAACACCACTCGCCAGTTCATCACTACTCTATTTAACCATCGGCGTTACCGGTCATAGGGATATACATCCTGAAGATGAGGCGATTCTTAAGCCTGTTATTAAATCGCGGCTATTAAATTTACAAGCCAGCTATCAAGAGACACCTTTGCTGTTGTTATCAGGATTGGCAGAAGGAGCAGATCGTTTAGTGGTTGAGGTCGCTTATGAGTTAGGTATTGCTTTTGCAGCGATCTTGCCTTTACCTAAAGAAGATTATGAGACTGATTTTACTGAGACTAGCTCTAAGCAAGATTTTTATAACTGGCTCGATAAGGCGCTTTGGGTTGAAACCTTAACGAACAAAACGCCAGAAGGGCTAAGCAGCTTTCCACGCAATGACTGTTATGAACAATTAGGCTTTTATTTAACCAATAATTCTCATGTGCTGCTGGCGCTTTGGGATGGTAACAAACAAGAAAAAACCGGCGGCACCGCTCAAGTGGTACGTTATTTTTTACAAGGCCTTACCGGTAAACCTCAAGATAAAGCCTCTGTCTTAAATTTACCCAGTTATCGTCCAGTAGAGCATATTTTAACTAGACGCTTGTTTCAAGCGATGGCAATTAGTAATGAACAACTGGGCTCTGTTGTAACACTCTGGCCAGAACTCGCATTGAATGAAGATGTTGCTTGGTTAAAAACCAGATGGGGAAAAAGTTTACTGAGTTTAGGACAGTTTAATCGTGATATGCAGCAATTTAGTCAAGATAATGCCGAGCAGTTGTTAATGAGTCGCCAGTATCTACTGGGTGACAATGCTGTTTACGGTTCTTTAGATTCAAAGGCACAGCGCATTACTGATTTATTTGCCGTTAGTGATGCGATGTCTTTGTCTGCTCAAAAGCATCGGCATCGAAATTTTATTGGTTTGGTTATTTTTGCTTTATCGGCTGTTGTGAGTCAGCAAAGTTATGGTTTTTTTCTACAATGGCCTTTATTAGTCGTTAGCTTAGGTTTGGGTGGTTTATCGTTTGGGCTTTACCAACACTCCCAACACCATCGTTTAGAAGAAAAGTATCTTGATTTTCGTGCGCTTGCCGAAGGCTTACGGGTACAGTTCTTTTGGTATGTGGCGGGTGTTAATTTATCGACGACTGATTTTTTCTTACGCGATCAACGTGATGAATTGGAATGGATTCGACAAGCAATAGCCCAAACGCATTTACAACTGCCTGTTGAAAACCGAAAAGAAGCGCACGATTGGATAATCGAGCGATGGATTCGTGATCAACGAATTTATTTTATTGGCGACCATTCTAAAGGCTGTTTAGGCAAAGCCCGAATAGATGCCAAGGCTGAGAAAAAACTCACTCAATGGATGCGTTATTGTTTCTTTTCCGGATTAGGCTTAATGCTAGTTTCTGCAATGGCTTATGAATGGATTTATGATGTTCTAACCTTTGACGGGAAGGCTATAGTGTTAAATGCTTTATTAGCAACGGCTGGCGCAATGCTTTGTATGGTGCCTTCTTTAAAAATCTATTTAGATACTATGGCTTTTGATGAACATGCCAAACGGTATTTGAAGATAGGCCAATATTACGGCTTATGTGAGAAGCAATTTGAGCTTTTAGATGAATCGCACCCAGCAGCAATAGATCAGTTGTTAATTGATATTGGTAAGCAAGCTTTAATTGAAACAGGCGATTGGCTGTTGTTGCATAGACAACGTCCGGTTAAGATTCCAGTAATGTAAATTAAGCCTCAATGTACTGTTAGGAACAGGAACAGTTACTTATTTACCTTAATTGCGCAGGGCTAACTTGGAATTTTTAAAAATAAAAATTTTAGAAGGGCTGTCTAACGCGCGACGGGGTATGTTTGAAATAAGTGAGGTTTGGATGAGCAGACTACTATGTATAGTAGCTTGAATGGGACCCAAAATAAAAAAGGGGTGTACGGGGTCTAATTCTGCTGTCAGGGTGATTTGAGCGAATCAGGTGCAAGATTTGCAAGGGGGTCAAACAAGGCCGGCTTAATGCTGGCTTTTTAATACCTGAATTATTGGCAGTTGTTGCGGGTGTTTTTTGGGAATGGGACGAAATTGGGATATTTTAAATTTCAGGCAATAAAAAAGGCCTTCTATTTACCGTAATGCCTTGTTTTTATTGGTGCCCCGAAGCGGATTCGAACCACTGGCCTGTCCCTTAGGAGGGGACCGCTCTATCCTGCTGAGCTATCGGGGCTAAACCGACCCTAATTGTATCATAGATCCCACTTTCGCCATTCAATATAAATAGGGGGAATTCGATCAGACGCCGCATAAACAGCGCTCTATGGCTACCATTTTTTAGATGATGTTGCGGAAAAAATTTGCGAACCATCTAAACAAACTATCAGGCAAAAAAATACCCCAGCAAGCCGGGGTATTTTTCACACGGGTTAACTAAATAAAACTTAGTTAGCAGCGTATGGATGTACAGAAGTTGCTTTAGCAGCAACAACTTCAGCAGCAGTAGGAGATCCTGCAATAGCGCGTTTCAAAGCTTCTTTAGTTGCTTCGTAGTTGAACTGTTGAATTTTAGCATCGTCTTCTGCAGCCCAGTGAATAAATACACCAACTGATACAAACAAATCATCAGCTTCAGCAGCAGGGATTGTGCCGTCTTCTACACAATCAGCAACAGCCATAGCAACACCACGTTGTGCTGGGCCAAACATTTGAACAGCTTGCTTTGAACCTTTGATGGTTACTTTGTTAAACATAACAGTTGCAGGCTTAACCATCAGGTTAGGCGCAACAACAGCTAATAAGCTAGAAAAGCCGTCTTTGTTGTTTGTTAAGCAGTTTGCAAATGCAGTTTCAGCAGCTGAACCACGTGGTCCAACCATCAAATCAATGTGGGCAATTTCGTTGCCATCACCAAATAAAGATTCGCCAACGCATAATTTGTTAATCTTAGCCATGCTTAATATTCCTTTTGAAGAAAAAAATGAAAAAATTGAATCTACTATCGACATTCTAAATGTCCCCCTTATTTGTTTTAAACAAATACTTTTTGAAGTTTTATTAGCCTATTGCTAATCAAAGATCTTCTAAAAATGCCGCTAATACTGTCGCCACTATCATGTCAGCTGTAGTACCCGGATTAATACCGTAAGATTTAAGCTCCTGATCCAGGCAATAAAGCATAGGCTTTATTTGCTCAAGATTATCAGTTTTAGACAGCTGATCACTGAGCGCCGCCATTTTAGTAGCGACCATCTCAGAGTACTGATTTCCGTATTTCCTTTCGATATGACTATCGGGAAATTGACTCAACATATCGGCATACACCGACGTTGCGGCCCATAACCGATCACCACACCTATTCAAAATGGCATTATACCTTAAAACCGAGAAATTGAAAATATCTTCATAATCAGTTAGGTATTGAAGTGCAATGCGATCTTTTGAGCTAGCTATTTTCATAGCCTCAAGCAAGGTAACCGAGGCCTGTTCATTAACATCCTGCTGGTCAGAACCACCCAAACCACCGGGCGAGGCTAAGGTAATCGCTTTGAAAACCCAATCGGCGTCGTCTATGGTAGTGTTATTTAACACCTTGCGTAACGCCTGTCTTAAGGTCAAGCCCGGCTGTTTATAAGCTATAGCCTGAATCAATGGCGCACAAAGCAAAAGAATACCCAAATTGGTATTGCACGCTACCGCCTCACGCGTTGCCTGGACCGCATAATAGATCTTTTCACCCAGCGAATAGTCCGGGTTACATAACGGCTTTGCACTGACTTTGGCGCTGAGCCTGAAATCGGCCACGGTCATATCATGACCTTCCGCATAAACACTGACGTTGCCGGGCTTAAACGCCAGCACATCGACCTCGCAGGCCTGCAAATAAAGTTCACTGAGTTGCTCGGGCGAAATCATGATGTGATACGACTATTCATCTTGCGGTTTAGTAAATCATCAACCATTAACTCGGCGACATTGATCTCGCACACACTTTCCAGGCCTTTCCAGGCCGGTATGCTGTTGACTTCTATGATCGTGCAACACCCGTGCCTGTCACGAATAATATCGACGCCGGCATAATCCATGGCCAAAGCCTGTGTTGCTTTAATCGCCAGATGCACCAGATCAGATTCCAGCTCAATCCGTTCGCAACGTGCGCCTCTGGCCACATTATTCAGCCAGAATTTTCCACGTCTGCGCATAGCTGCAACCGCAACACCGTTAATCACAAACACCCGGATATCAGAAAAACCGATCCCTTC
This sequence comes from Methylococcaceae bacterium, assembly GCA_947506155.1. Taxonomy (GTDB): domain Bacteria; phylum Pseudomonadota; class Gammaproteobacteria; order Methylococcales; family Methylomonadaceae; genus Methylobacter_A. The sequence goes on along the minus strand of CANNNV010000127.1, from coordinate 3,578 downwards.
GCAATGCACAAAACGTTGCAGATAATAAACACCATGACTGGCGGTCAGCCAGAATAAATCAGTCGATTTTTCTATGCGGCGTATTCCTTCACCCTGCGAGCCAAACAGCGGCTTGCTGATCAGCAACCGGCCCTGCTCCAATTCAGTTTGCGCAATTTTTAACGCAGCGTCCCGATCGCGTAATACCCAGGTCATCGGTGTTGGAAGTCCGGCATGGTGCAACAAAAAACTGGTCATGGCCTTGTCAACGCTACGCTCTACCACTTGTGCGTCATTGTAGACTGGAATACCCAGCGCCTTTAACGCATGCAAAATATCCAGATACAATACCACTTCTTCCAGTGAACCACCGGGTACGCCGCGCACAAATACCGCATCGGGTAGCGCTAGCTCAAAGCCTGGAATGTAGATCGGAAGTCTGCCGGGTTCAATGACAAACCGACATTCCGTCAACGAAACATAGTCGCAGCTATAGCCTCGACTCGCAAAAGCCAGGCTTAACTGTTTGCCATGCCAGCCCGGATCATCGGTAAAAAGTGCAATACGACCCACGTTCTACGCGCCGAATGATAAATCCAGCAACGCATTATCCAGCTTGCCTGCACGAAAACTTTTGCCAGACTCTACAGCAGTGACAATAACACTGGCCGGACTAAACAACATCGCATCGATTTTGAAAAAGTCATATTCACATTGCTTGAAAATTTCCGCAAACGGTTTGCCGTAATCTTTAGACGTTGAACTGGGCAATTCATTAGCCAGTTTTTCAGCGGCTTCATCTGTGCCTTTAACAAAAAGATGCACTTGGCCGGCGAACAAAATCGCATCATTGGTGCGCCCCATGGCTTTGACAAAATTCGGATGCGGAGGACAGATAGGTGCGCTGCCGCTGCCATCGATAATGTTTTCCAACGGAAAATGCAAAGCATGGGCCTTGTGCATGGCGACTTCCAGCACCCGAGCAACCACCTGTACGCCGCCGGCCAAACTGCTGGTCGGCGTAACAATAATGGTCAGCTTGGACGGATCTATCTTGCAAGCGGTGGCGACTTTTTCGACAAGCTCAACCGGTGGCACAGCATCGTTTTCAATGACCAGAACAGTTGTCTCAAAGCTGTCCTGATAATCCAGTTCCTTGTACAGCTCTTCAACCGGCTCCTGTTTGCCGTTTTTCAACTTGGTAGCCAAAGCCCGAGCCGGCCCCGAACCCAAGGCATAATATTTTTCGTGAGACAAACTCCAGCCTGCATATTGACTACCCAAACAGCCCAACACCGGGTTTCCGGTATGTACGTTAACCGACAACGGCCAGTTCTCCGTATAAGTGCTGTGGCTAATACTTACCGTACCCATGCCGCCCAAACAAATTTCAGCAATAATTCGACCGGCCTCAAGCCCGCCCGGTGCGTTAATGCCGGCGTCAATGATTGTGCAGCCATTGGCCATAAGTTCGACACCTAGACGTAATTTGTCTGCATTATCAAGTAAATGCTGAACCAAGGGCTGGGTTAATTTATTAACGCTGGCGCTATATTCCATATTGATCAAAACCTTCTAGTTTATTAAGGAGAAATTGTTGTTGAATCAGTAACCGCTCGGCTACTGATGCTGAATCTTTTTGGTGGGCAATAATACTGCATATTGGCTGGCCTGTGTGACAGATATTGCCAGACCTGGGTAAATCCATACACCAAGTCGGCCAAACAAATTGATCGGGAATGGTGACCTTAGCGTCGGCATAAACGACTTGATAGCCGACTTGTGGGGGAGATTTTGCTCGCCCATCGGCTACTAAAGCCCCCAGACAGGCTTGAACATGCTGGGCCAGCAAATTCGGTGCATATAACTGCATGCTAGCCGAGGGCCGGGGATTGATTTCCAGCACGTAACTACAGCCTTCAAAGTGAATAAAATCCAGCGAATTCAAGCCTTTTAGCCTAAACACAGGAACCAGCTGTTTCAACCAGCCAATAATCTCTGCTTTGTCTACATCAGACAGTTCACAACTATTGATTACCCCGGAAAAAATAAACGCCTGAGTAGCACTTAAACCAACAGACCACTGGCGATTAAAACCGATGACTTGCACGTTTTGACCATCAGCCACAAATAATACCGAATGTGGCTGGCCTTGCTGAAATCTCTGCCAATACACCGACGCCTTAGCCTTATCACCCGTCCGATAATATTCAATGCCAATCCCGCCCTGCCCTTGCCTGGGTTTGATCAGCCACGTTCCCTGAGCAGGCGGGCTAAAAGCAACCTCTGGATAAGAAATGTGTAAGCTCGCCAGGGTGGCAAAAAAACCCGATTTATCCAGCTGCTTAGCAAAAACATCAGGATGATTACCCAATACAGTCAAACGACTAGCCAAGTAATACAGGCTTTCTGGATAATTTTCAAAGCCGCTGCCGTAAATAACCTGCGTAACCGCATAGCTTTCAACAAAGTAATCTATGGCAGCCGTCAGATCTGACTGGGCTAAGGATTTTACCTGACGAAAATCTTGTGCATACGCTTGCGTATCCAAATCAGCAAACAAATCAATAACCAAAGGCGTAAAGCCAATATTTTTTGCCGCCTGCGCCAGCATCCGGCCCGAACTGGCGACTATCAGCACCGTTTTCATGCTGTGGGCATAAGCTAATAACTTTTTCAGCTTATGCTAATCAACAAAAACATCCCCACCACTATTTCTGGCACTGGCAACCACAAAGCTCAGCTTATCAAAATGCGCAAACACCAGCCTAGCTTGATTAGCAATCGCTTCAGCCTGCGCATGACCTTCAATAGCACAAAATCCGGTAGGTCCCCAAGAAGTCTGACCAATAGCCACCGCACCTTGCTGTTCCAGCCAGAGCATCGCGGCAGCAACTTCGGGACTGGTAAAAATACCGCCCTGAACTGAGGAAAAATGCTCACCTACTGAGTGCTGCAATTGAGTAATCACTTCGCCGAATTTACTCAGATCATTTTCGGCAACAGCAGGCAGACCCTGCATCAGCAATAAATAACATAGACGTGCAGCCTCCTGTTGCGGAAAAGGTGGCAACGCTTTAAAAGCCTGTATTTCCTGCTGACCGTGCAACCCCTGACCGCGCTGATCGAACACCAGGATAAATCGCCAGTCTTCAGGTATATTCATGTGCACCAAGACCGGCGGCGTGATGGTTTTTTCGCCACGACCACCATCAACCACCAAACCGCCCTGTTCGAAAACACCTATGCCTATGCCAGAACGCAGACCTCGATCGGTTACCGCAGCAATTTCGCGTACCGTCAGCCCCAGACCATAAAATTCATTCAGCGCCGCGCCAAGCGCGAGGGACATTTGCGTACCTGAACCCAGCCCTACATGTTCTGGAATTGCAGTTTCAATAATAATATTGAGTTTATCGGATACCTGAAACGCCTCGCACAACATCGACACACACTTTTTTGCTCGCTGGGCGGCAGGACCAGTAATAGAGAGTTGCTCAGCACGGCTGACTGTCAATCGAGTACTGATTTCATGAAGCGCAACACCGATGCTGCCAAAATGGCGGCCCAATGAGCCACTTAAATCAATAAAGCCCATG
>CANNNV010000126.1 GCA_947506155.1 Methylococcaceae bacterium | reverse complement strand
CAGAGCGGCATCGACATCGGTTACAAAGGTTTTTATAAAGTGTGCCGGTTCGTGCATCAACATAGCGCTGAAATACGTAACAGTTTACACGGATTAGCTTACCTGTTTTCCGGCTGTGTTTCTAAGCTTAAAAACTTGAACATCGAGTGTAAGGCATTTTTTCCGAATTCGCCACACTCTCGACAAACTTTTCCGCTAACAGCATTAGATTAAGAAGCTGTTCGGTTTTAATGCTTTGATTCGGAGTCCGGTTTGGATTTGGCTCAAGTCTATTCAAACCCAGTGGATTGGAATCATTAGGTTTCGGTGTACCCTTTAGGTCAATATGGGTAACTTCCTTGGGATTCAAACCCAGTGGATTGGAATCATTAGGTTTCGGTACCATAGGATTAAAGAACTTAGCATAATCAATGGCATCTGGGGTAGGATAGTGCATGTCTCGCCTGATCGACTCAAACACTTGTTCGAGGCTGGGTTTCACCAGTGACTTTTTCATCGGCTTAGCTTTTGTTCGATTTTCAAAGGGGTTCATTGACTACGACTTCCTTGATGGATGGGTTGTGCTTACAGGGGTGGAAATGAATCTTCAAATGCCACATAAAATACAGAGGTCATTTTTTAAAATGAACTTGAGTAACTTTTTGTTTTAAAAACTCCTTGGGTATTTCAGCACATTGCTAGAATCTTCAACTATCAAACCTCGCTGACTGAGAACGGCATATTTATTGCTTTTAAGGCGAACCATCTTAAACACTACCACTTGGTTGCTTTTCGTTTTTCTCGTCTTTAATCACACGTAGCGGGGCTATTTTAGATGCAATTAAAGGCTCCGTTAGCTGTAATTGCGAAAAAAGTAACAAGCGGTTAATTTTTTCGATGTCGAGATGCTGCTTTTTAGATAAGTTTACCGGCATTATGGATCTACAGCCCTCGTGTTTACAGGCACTCAGACCTATAAGTTCTCCCACTGACTGCAGGCTATAATGTCCTACTCCCGTTAGCTTTTTATTTCCAAATATCTCCTCGTTAATGACTCATCTTCCTAATCTTCCTCTTCACTTGCTTCAATCGAAGCCTGCTATTGCTGGTTTCATTTTTCATTTTCATTTGTTATTTAAGTCGCTGTTATTTAGTGATTTTTTATACAGACTTAGCCTTTTTAATTCAGCTATCGTGAATAGCATAGCAATAGACTTGTCAGTTGTTAAATTAGGTGAAGTTAGACCTGAAATAGCCGAACACGAGCGCTCTTGAATTGCTCATTAAAAACGATCTGCTTGTAAAACATGTGACCTCTGCGCTTCATCATCCAACCCCATAGCTTTTATTGGCCTAAGCGCCAACAGGCGCGGTGTTTTGTTGACGGCTGATAACCATAACGGTTTTCGACAGCTTCAGAATATTTCTCGTTTGCTGGAAAAAACCACTCCATCACCCTCTATCTCAAGGCAATTCGGTTTGATGACCGAGACCTATAGCCAGCTACCTCTTTAATCCAAATATTTTACTCCCCCTGCCTACAATCCAAGTTAACCGAAAATGGCTGCCTTTGCTCGATAACTTGATTGACATGGCTGTCCGCCCTTTAACGATGCTGAAGGAATGACCAACATGACAAAAAACTGCTTAGGCTAATCGGACAGGTCAAATACTTTCGGCAGTTGCCGCAAGCGAATCTGATTTTATAACGTTGAGACTTACGACCAATTAATGGCAAAAAAAAATCAGCTTAGAAGTCGGAACTCTGATCAAGAATGGAGACACAGCAGTGGTGGGGATTTTGGTCATTTCCCCACAAAATATAGCGGGGATTTACTGCCGCCTATCGGTGAGCGGTTGCCAGAGAAAAGCCGTCAAAAATAGGGGCCGGACAGGCCTAACTCATTCAAAAAATAAGAGCTAAAAATTAGACCAATAATTTCAGTAAAAATAACTAATAAATCATATACAGACTTTTGTTTTAATAAATTAAAATCAATAGCTTAAAATTAACATAGTGCAATCTAAAATCAGACATATTAACTATCTATAATAACCAAAAATATAAGAAAAAAAACTGATATTATGAGCACTCTATTTAGGGGTGAGGGCCTGCTCTCCGCTTATGGAAATTTGGCCTAATGCCCTAGTTTCGATTCAGTAAAAAAATATTTACTCGCTTAATTTAATAGGCAAGCCTGACAAAATATTACAGACCGTTTTCTCGAGCCCCTTACTCACTACAGAAAAAGGGATTCTAATCCTGGTGAGAATTTGCCACTCAAAGCCGGACACCAAGAACAAGAGTTGTGATTTTTTTACTTTAGCTTATGAGGTTGATTGATGAAGAAGGACACCGAACAAAAGACTGATATAGCTAAAGTAAATGCAGAGGAAGAAATTGTTGGTAAAGAGCGCTCTGGCATTGATGCTCTATCAAGACGCGTTTTTGGGGAATGGACTGTCAATGAATTGGTTGATAAATGGGAACAGCTCGAAGGGGATTACCTTTTTTTGAAATGGCAGCTAGCCAAGCTGATATCAGACAAATTTAAATCAAAGGTTGAATTCGGACAATTTTTACAAGTACTCAGAAACGATAAGCCTAATCATGCATTATGCACGATTAAACAATCTACTTTTTACCGATACGCGCACGCTGCCGGTTTTTGTAATAAATTCGGGATTTATGATCTTAAGAAAATAGGCCTGTCACCCACGGCAATCTATGAGCTCAGCAAGATAAAACATCAACAGGTGATTAATTCCAGCTTTCTGAAAGAGATTGAAAAGAAGAATCTACCGGTCGCGGAAATAGAACGGCTTATTTTACAAGCCAAAAATCTGACGATCGAGTCAACATCAGAACCTGCGCTACCACCTGAATCGGCGTTAGTAGCGCAAGAGACTGGAAGTAAGGATCCGCAAGCTGAAGCAAATGCTGATCAGAAACCTTCTGTAATGATGGAAGCTGAATTGCCCGAGGGGATAGAACTGCCTGAAGCGGAAATCAGGCTGAATAATGCAGCCGAGCCGCCAGTGACTAAATCTATACCTTTAAGCGAAATAAGAATGAACACTGACCAGAAGGCCCAAGCAATTTTCGACTTATTTCTTAGCTTAAACATCTCATGGTATGAATGGGACGATGTTATCTCAAAAGCCTGTAGCTTATTTAAAGCCCACCTCACGAACCTAAGAAACAGCTCTTATTAATTACCCAGGCTTCAAATCACAACGCTTTGGTGCCTAGTTGAAGGATTTGCAAAAATCAATATCTTTTATTAGCTCTTACCAATTTCAAGAGATCATCGCTGTATTTTATTTTTTGCATCCCATTTGACAGCTCAAAACAAGGCTAACTGTTGAGTCATTAATTAATCGGTTATGCGGCACTTGCCATATGCAGCATTAACGCGATCCTTCATTACTTTGCCGGGTTTAAAGTGAAGCACTACTTTTGCTCCCAGGGTAATGATTTCACCTGATTTTGGATTCCGAGCAATGCGTGGCAGCCTATGACGGATAGCAAAGACACCAAATCCTCTTATCTCAATACGTTCTCCCTGGACCAAGGCGCCAACCATTTGTTTTATCATGCAGTTCACCAGCAATTCTCATTATGGAAATTAAAATAAAATCAAATAGATACTGATTCGATTTTTAAAATTCGAGTGCATTCTACCGCAATGCTTGCAAAGTAATCGAAGAGCCGAATGGGTAACAATATCAGCACCCTTGTTCTATAAGGCTTTGCGATACCTATGGAAAATAGGATGCTGTAAAATTAAAAACAAACTTGGAAATTTAATTTATAACACATTGATTCAAATATGTTTTCCATAATGAGAATTGCTGGCAGTTCACTGCCAGCTCGACATTGCTTTGTTGCAGCGCGGGTAATTTTTCACTTAACACGTGTACTAATTCCGATTTGACCATCTGTAGCTCTTTCAATAAGTATTTATATATTTTAGCAGGTCACAAGTGCAGGGTTTGGTCAAGATGAGCCGGATTGTTGTTGATAAGGATTCCTGTAAAAAAATAATAACCAGTCCGATGTTATGGAGATTAAGACCCTCCACTCCGATCCCACCCGTTTACTTACTTGAATCAATACGGGTGAACGACTGTTAACTTTATTATAGGAATAAAACGATGTTCGATAAATTTGAGAGATTAAGAGCCATTGAAGCTGGTCAAGCCGCTCCATCCTCAGCACAAAACGTTAAATTTTGGAGCTTTGAAAGGGATGGCAACATTATGGGAACCATTACTGGATTTAATAGCTTGATGCATCCACTGTACGGTGAACAGCACACAATAACGGTACGCTTAGCCGAATCCGACGAGTTAGTTTCGGCGTTTTTAACGGGCTGGTTACAGGAAGGAATGAGGCGTCAACAAGCCACAGTGGGTGATTTGATTCTAATTCAGTTTTTTGGAAGGTTAGCGGGCGAGCGCTTTAATCGATTTAATCTTGAGATTCAAAAAGATCAGCCGGAAATGTTTTAAAATGAAATAACTGTAGCAACGTACCGGCTTTGGCTGGTACGTTGTGTTTGTCGGCCCATCAAAGATATAAAAAGCTTTCCGCGTAAACAGCCGTTAAAAAACGGGCTACCTATCAACAAAAAACACTAATGTGTTGCGGATTTTATAGCTTCTCATTACCCCGCAGATAGCCACAGCCCGAATCCAATCGGATAACGGCGGAAGATTACTTTCGCCCATCAGCCTTAACTTAAGGTAAGACCCAAATGAAAGCCCGTGCTTTAGACAGACCTTATTTACCCCTCTTAAACTAACAGAAACATCTCGCCACATTCCCCACCTCACTGCGCCCACCACCACTTACTTTTCCATTTTTTAGCGTAATCCCGGATATCTCGTTCACTCAGGTTGTTGCGGAGCAGCAAACGAGTTTATCGAGAACACGGAAATAGCTCGTGCTCCTTTCTGCCTAGCAACTGGCTCAGTGTAACCCCTCTTCTCGGACCACTGAGTGCCCATTAAATATTTTTTTAACCGCCTAGGTGATTGATATGTTAAACGGCAACACATCAGTTCAACTCAAACCACAAACTCATGAGTCTTCGTTTAATTTCCCTGGTTAAAACTATTCTCAACCGAATAGTAAAGCAAGCCAGAATCAACCATCCACAACACTTGCTGACCTGATTCAGTATCAAGGCATCAGCATCCATTTGCTCCGCTGGAGGACCTATGAAAACACTAAACCTAGATGAAGCCGCCAGCTTTCTTAAGATGAACCCGGAAGTCCTGCGTCGTAAAGCCAAAGCAGGCGAAGTGCCAGGAAAGAAAGCTGGAAAATGCTGGATTTTTGTCCAAGAACATCTTGCAGATTGGGTATCTGGGCGCTATTCTGATCAACGGCGAGGACTGCAAGTGATTGACGGATTTAAACAACAGGATAAAAAACTATGTCAATCTACAAGCGCAATGATACGTGGTGGATTCAGTTCACCGCACCAGACGGACGCAGAATACAACAAACTGCTGGGACTCAAGTAAAACAGGAGGCACAAGAACTCCATGACCGGTTAAAAGCCGATGCATGGCGGATGAAAAATCTAGGGGCAAAACCCCGCTATACTTGGCAAGAAGCCGTTATCCGATGGTTGACGGAACAAAGCCATAAGAAAAGCATCGGAACTGATAGGGAGTTATTACGGTGGCTGGATAAGCATCTGAGCAACCATAAGCTGGATGAAATAACCAAAATCAAGATTGATGCGATTAAAAACGCGAAACTCAGCGAAGGTGCAAGCAATGGGACAGTCAATCGAATGCTGGCCCTACTTCGTTCAATCCTAAACCGAGCGCATCAGGATTGGGAATGGTTAGACGCTGTACCCACCGTGCGGCTATTGCCATTGCTTGCAACCCGAATTCGCTGGCTTACACCTGACGAAGTGAATCGATTGCTTAGAGAACTACCGGAGCATTTAAAAGCGATGGCTCGATTTACATTAGCAACTGGATTACGAGAAAGCAATGTAACCGGGTTGCAATGGTCTCAAGTTGATATGTATCGCAGGTGTGCCTGGGTTCATCCGGATTTGGCTAAATCATCAAGAGCGATTGGAGTGCCTTTGAATGATGAAGCCATGGCCGTCATTCAGCAACAAATCGGCAAGCATCCAACGCACGTATTCACCTATGAAGGACAACCGGTGGGTCGAGCCAATAATCATGCTTGGCGCAAAGCGTTAATCAGGGCTGGTATTAATGATTTTCGCTGGCATGACTTGCGGCATACCTGGGCAAGTTGGCACGTACAGAATGGAACGCCGCTGCAAGTACTGAAAGAACTGGGTGGCTGGGCGGATTTAACGATGGTGTTGAGGTATGCTCACTTGTCGAGCAAACACCTCGAAGAATACGCTGGAAATTCAAAAGCTGTGACAAATTTACTACAGGGGAATTTTTGACATAAAAAAACCAGTTGACTATACAGTCTAACTGGTTGATTTATTTATACTTTGGTGGTGGGTCGTGCGCGATTCGAACGCGCGACCATCGCATTAAAAGAGCAGTGATTAGCGCTTTAAACTCCATGAAACTCTGCTCAAACAATAGCTTAACAGAAGTTTAACGTAGTCTCAAGGAGTTATGCATCGCTTCAAATAGGCTGAAAAAGTATCACGATGCGCACTATTTGTGCACTCATAGTGCGATGCTCAAAAATCACAACTCATAACTCGCCCATTATTCACGGTGCACCTAACCAAAAAACACCATCTACTTAACCGACACCTTGATGGTGGTTTTTGATCACGCACTGCCCTACCCTACGCCAGTTTTTAGGGCTTAAGACTCCGGCGACAATCAAAAGATGCCTTCTAGTATTGCCAAAAAACTGGCAGCACTAACAATTGGTGTCATGCGAACACGTTCCATTGACAATAGATCTCGTTTGTCACCCGTCACGAGAAAATCAGCTTTACTCTCCAGGGCAATCGCTAATATCGGGTTATCGTCAGGGTCTTTACACAAATCCACTGTAGGCAATGATGCATAAACAAAAGCATTCAGCTTAAGGCCATTAACCATCTGCCCTGCTTCAACTGGGTTGATAAAACTCCTCAACTTTGGATAGCGACTAACGCGACGAAACTCTTCCAATTGCCACTCCGATGTCATTAACTCAAAGCGTTTCTTTTTCCAAGCTTGATAAATTTTATCGGGCGGCGTATCAACGGTAATCAACGCAGCAATCAAAATGCCCGTGTCTAAGACTACTCGCATTCTGGTTAATGGGAAGACATTGCATCTTCTATAGCCGCAAGAATTTCGTCTTGGTTGAACTGTTTATTACGTGCTTTCACCTTGTCAGTAACCAGATCAAAAAGGTGCAATTGCACAGCTTCGTCAACAAAATGGGAAATATCACCTTTTTTCATGCCAGTTCCTGCCAGATAAGTGCGTAGAGCTTTATCAGTGGATTCAGGAACAACGACTGACCATCTTACTCTGTTCATTTTAAGTCCTTAAGGTAGATGAGGATTGGATGACTCCAATTATAAACATTTATGCACATATACACATGACCTTCGGAAGTTATTCAGGGGGTACGTATTAATGAGCTCATGCCCTGCCCTGCCCTATACAATAAATTCAAGCTGCTGACCTGAAATAATTTAGCCTGCAAGGCAGGGAGATCAGACATTCACAAATTTTTACAAACCAATCTTGCTTTGAACACTATGCTGATAAAGCTGATCAGCCAATAGAGCAATCTCATCTTTCATCACCAACCGTTTTTTCCAAGGCTTAGGAAGACCGGATTCGCCATAATAAGCCCCGGCAATTTGACCACAGATGGCGGCTGTCGTATCGGCATCTTCACCCAAATTGGCCGCCTGCAAGATGGCCGCTTTAAACGTAGACGTCTGCCAAAAACACCATAACGCCGCTTCAAGGCTTTCAACGACATAGCCAGACCCTCTAATTTCGTGCCTCTTTTTCTGTTGGTAGTTCCCACCCGCAATGGCGGCAATCCCCTCGGATTCACTGTCGGTGACACCATGATTGAGCAATATATCTTCCTTACTCGCTCCTGATAATGCCATAAACAGCATGGCTCCCAACAGTCGGCTCGCTTCAACGCATTCGGGAGCGCCATGAGTTGTCATTGCGCTTTGGCCGGACATGGCAATGGATTCATCCCGGTTTGGATAAAAAAACAGGGGAACCGGAGCCAGTCGCATCAGACAGCCATTGCCCGCTGAGTCTTTACGAGTGGAACCGCAAAAAGGTTCGCCCGTTTTTTGAAAATGATGCAAAGCCTGACCCGT
>CANNNV010000125.1 GCA_947506155.1 Methylococcaceae bacterium | reverse complement strand
TAGTTCGTCTGATACGGCGGAACTCAATATTAGAGGCTGGGCTCTGATTTATAATTTTACGCCATCTAATCCAATGACGATAAAAAAGCACCAGGGTAAAAGATGTCCAGCAGACCGACTTAATGGCTCTGCCTATCACGAGAATTGGTTGGAAAACCTATTGATTTCCGCTTCGCTCAAGGATTTTCGGCTGCACCCATAATCCGGTACAATCAGATTTTATGCCTGAAATTTTAGGCTTTACATCTAAAAAAATGATATTTGAAATTGAAAATTGGTATTTTTGCGTTGTTTTCTCAACAAACAGAACCAATCTTCTGAACTGGCTTATAAAATCAGCGAACCGTAAGTACTTAGGATTATGATTAATTTATTGCGGCTGCCCTGATGTTAATTCCAGCGGTCCTTCGTCCATTAACGCGATTTGTTCACGCAGTTCTATAATCCTGTCCTGCCAATAACGCGGTGTATCAAACCACGGGAAGGCCATGGGAAATGCGGGATCATTCCAGCGCCGTGCAATCCAGGAGGAATAATGGATCAAGCGTAAAGTGCGTAGCGCTTCTATAAGATGAAGTTCTCGGGTATTAAAATCGTAAAAAGTTCGGTAGCCGGTCAATAGATGATTTAATTGTGCGGTCATTTCAGTCCGATCCCCTGACAATAACATCCACAAATCCTGTATGGCAGGCCCCATTCGGCTGTCATCGAAATCAACAAAATGCGGGCCGTCATCTGTCCATAAGATATTGCCTGGATAACAGTCACCGTGCAGACGTAAAATTTTCAACTTTCCCGCACGTTCAAAACAACGCCTTACTCCATCCAAAGCATGTTCAGTCACGGTACGATAAGCTTCGTAAAGATCAGTGGGCAAAAAATCATTCGCCAGAAGATAAGTTCTAGGTTCATCGCCAAAACTTTTAATGTCCAGGCATGGACGCTCTTTAAAAGGTTTGAGCGCACCAATTGCATGAATACGGGCAATAAACCGTCCCATCCATTCTAGTTTTTCTCGGCCCTCAATTTCAGGTACCCTCCCGCCTTGTCTTGGGAATACCGAAAAGCGAAAGCCATCGGTGTGGAGTAAGGTCTGGTTGTCGCAAAAAGATTGTGCTGGAACAACGGGAATTTCAGCATCAAACAATTCCTGAACAAAGCCATGTTCTTCAAGGATGGCTTCAGTTGTCCAGCGTTCGGGTCTATAAAATTTGGTTACTATATAATAATTATTAGCAATGCCAATTTGGTAAACCCGGTTTTCATAGCTGTTCAGCGCCAGTAGTCGGCCATCGCTAGGCAAGCCGATATTGTCAAGCGCAGTCAAAATGATATCGGGGGTCAGTGCAGAAAAAGGAGTGAGATTAGTTTTCATGGTTAATATTGTAACGCTAAATTGACTCCGACAAGGTTTAATTGCTGAACACAGGTTAGGGGGCATAAGATTTTCTTTTTTAATAAATATAAACTTGATAGAATTGACAGATTCTTATATAGAGGTAATTATTATCATGAGTGTTGTAGAAAGAATTAAAGATCAACTTGAAAATAATCAGGTTGTTTTGTATATGAAAGGGTCGCCTGATTTTCCTCAGTGCGGTTTTTCCGGTCAAACAGTGCAAATATTAACCGCTTGCCATGCTAAATATAAGCACGTTAATATTTTTGAGGATGCTGAACTTCGCGAGGCGCTTAAGGAATATTCCAACTGGCCCACTTATCCCCAGTTGTATATTGGTGGTGAATTGGTTGGCGGTTGCGATATCGTTATCGATCTTTACCAGAAAGGTGAGCTTGCAAAGATGTTGGCTGCGGTTGATAGTATAGAGCGTTAATTCACGGTTCTACGGCGGATTGTTGCTTTTTTGAATGATACCGCTTTGAAACAACCGCTCAACCTGTTTGAGGTTAGGCGGTTTTTTTATGCCCGGATAACAGATGCTTGCTGATTCAAGCAATCCACTATAATGTCCGCATTAATAAGTTGATGTAACAGGCTATGGCAGAGAAAACCAAACAAAGCGGATCCGATCGCTATAACACAAAAGAACCGGAACCTAAGAAAAACTTACGCAAAAAACCAACGTCCCATTGGTTTAGAAATTTATTACTGATTTCGATGCTGGGATTCGGATTTATGTTACTGAGTTATCTCAGTTATCTGGATCACAACGTACGTACTCAATTTGAAGGTAAGCGCTGGGCTATTCCGGCACGGGTTTATGCCAGTCCGGTAGAGCTTTATGCCGGCTATAACTTAACGACTGTAAAATTTGAAGCGTTATTGCAGGCCTTACATTATCGGCTTGATGCTAATTTGGCCTCTGAAGGTACGTATTTTAAAAATGGTTCGCAAGTCAGTGTAAAAACTAGGGCGTTTACTTTTTGGGACCAGCCTCAAGCCAGTAGTGTGATGCGGGTGAATTTTACCACAACAGGTATTGCCAACATCGTTGATGCGACGCAAACCAAAGATCTTGCCATTGTACGCCTCGATCCCGTGCAAATCGGTAGTTTGTATCCCACCATAAAAGAAGACCGAATTTTAATTAAACTGGAAGAAGCACCGGATGGGTTAATCAAGGGTTTGTTAGCTTCTGAGGATAGAGATTTTTATCAGCATATCGGCATTTCTTTTAAAGGTATTTTTCGGGCCATATGGATGAATGTGCTGGCCGGACATACCGTGCAAGGCGGCAGTACGATTACTCAGCAGTTGGTTAAAAACTTTTATTTGACTTCTGAACGCAGTTTAACCCGTAAAGTAAAAGAAGCGTTAATGGCGCTAATTCTGGAATATCGCTACAGTAAAGATGAAATTCTCGAAGCCTATTTGAATGAAATTTACCTAGGGCAAGATGGTGCCAGTGCCGTGCATGGTTTTGGTCTGGCCAGTGAATTTTATTTTGGCAGTCCTTTAAAGGACCTGCCCTTGGAGCATATAGCTTCGTTGATTGCTTTAGTGCGCGGGCCGTCCGAATATGACCCTAGGCGCTATGCTGAGCGCGCTCTACAGCGGCGCAATCTGGTGCTCGAAGAAATGGAAACAGAGGGCTATATTACCAAAGCGCAGGCTGTTGTAACAAGAGCCAAAGCCTTAAGTGTGATCGCCAATACCCACCGTTCTACCAATCGCTATCCAGGCTTTATTGATTTGGTCAAACGCCAATTAAAGCAAGATTATAAGGAAGAAGATTTAACATCCCAGGGTCTAATGATTTTCACTACACTGGATACTGGAGTTCAAGATACCTTAGAAGAAACCTTGTCTAAAAAACTGGATCAACTGGAAAAGCTACCTAAAGCCGATGATCTGGAAGCTGCTGCCATCGTAACCCGCAGGGACAGCGGTGAGATTGCGGCTCTAATGAGTGGCCGAGAAGTCGGTAGTACTGGCTTTAATCGGGCCCTGGATGCAGTCAGACCTATCGGTTCATTAATAAAGCCGGTCGTTTATTTGACTGCACTGGAATATCCGGACAAATACACTATTACCACGCCGGTTAGCGACACGGCTATTACGGTTAAGGGCACCAAAGGCAATGACTGGAGTCCCAAGAACTATGATCATGCCGAACATGGCACGGTAGGTTTTCATACGGCACTGTCGCATTCTTATAATCTGGCTACCGTCCGGATAGGCATGGATATTGGGGTGGCCAGAATCGCTAAAACCTTAAGGAGCATGGGCATCACTCGACCGATAGAGCTGTTCCCGTCATTCTTGCTGGGAGCTGCGCAACTAACACCGATGGAAGTTACTCAAATCTATCAAACGTTGGCAGGAGATGGTTTTGCAACACCGTTAAAAGGTATCAGAGCCGTGGTTGCCGCCGACGGTGCACGCTTGCAAAGTTACCCGTTTACAGTCAGGCAAGTGCTCGACCCTGCTGTTACTTATATCATCAACACCATCTTGCAGGAGGTAATGCATGAAGGTACCGGGCGCACGGCTTATGCTTCTTTTCCGCAAAACTATGGCTTAATCGGTAAAACGGGTACAACTAATGATGCCAAAGATAGCTGGTTTGCCGGTTACACAGGAGATTATTTGTCAGTGGTTTGGATCGGTCGGGATGATAATAAACCGGCCGGATTAACCGGGGCAACCGGCGCATTACAGGTCTGGACGTCGTTAATGAAGCAGATTTCCATCCAGCCGGTCACATTAATTCCACCGGACAATATTAAGATGACATGGATTGATCCCGCTAACGGTTTGCTGGCTAATGAAAATTGTGCGGGAGCGAAGCGGTATCCTTTTGTTGCTGGTTCAGAGCCGGGTGAGTTTTCACCCTGTGTGGATGGGTCGGCTAATGAGATTGAAACCTTAATTAATAATTTATTGCCGAATGATTGAAGGTATTTATGAGTAAAATTAAAATTTTCGCTGCTTTGATGGCGCTGTTGCTATTTAATACGGCGGTCTATGCAGACGATAAACCGGTCAGACAGTTAAAAGCTTTTTTAAAGAATACCAAGTCACTGACGGCTGATTTTAAACAGGTATTGATTAATGAAGCGGGTAATCCGATCCAAACTAGTTACGGGGTTTTTTATTTGCAAAAGCCGGGAAAATTCCGCTGGAATTATTTAAAACCTTTTCAGCAGGAGATTGTTTCTACATCTGGAAAAGTCTGGTTTTATGACACGGACCTCGAACAAGTCACTGCTAAAAAGCTTGATGAATCAGTTGGCTCGACTCCAGCCTTGCTGTTAAGTGGCGATATATCGCTGGAGGACAACTTCACCATGGAACAGCAAGGAATTGATGGTGAGCTGATGTGGGTGAAACTACTGCCCAAAAATCAGGAAAGTAGTTTTAAATATGTGCTGATAGGTTTAAATAACGACTCGTTGGGTGGCATGGAGTTGAGCGACAATTTTGGCCAGCTCACGCGTATTTATTTTTCTAATGTTATTTTGAACCCGCCGTTAAAACCTACCTTGTTCGAATTTAAAGCGCCGAAGGGTGTTGATGTTTTTTCAGATTAAATTAAGGGTGAATTTTTGCGCCTATTTTTATGATCTTTAATGACTTGACCAAGCCACTGGCCGACCGGATGCGGCCAGCCACGTTAGCCAATTATGTCGGTCAACAGCATATCTTGAAACCCGGTAAGCCGCTTTATGAGGCTATCGTCTCGGGGCGCTTGCACTCGATGATTTTCTGGGGGCCGCCGGGTACCGGTAAAACCACATTGGCGCGGCTAATCGCGCAACATTCGGATGCGGAATTTATCCCGATCTCTGCTGTGTTGTCCGGGGTTAAGGAAATAAGGGCTGCGGTAGCAGAGGCCAAAAAAAATCAGCAGGAACAATTAAGACGCACCATCTTATTTGTCGATGAAGTGCATCGTTTTAACAAGTCGCAACAGGACGCTTTTTTGCCACATGTTGAAGACGGCACGGTCTATTTTGTCGGCGCGACCACTGAAAATCCGTCGTTTGCGCTGAATAACGCCTTATTGTCCAGGGCCAGAGTTTATGTGTTGAATGCCTTAACGGCGGATGACCTATTAATAGTCATTGATAAAGCATTAACTGATAAGCTGCGCGGTTTGGGCGAGTTAGCTATCGAAATGGCTGGTGACATAAAATTGCAGTTTGCTCAAGCGGCAGACGGTGATGCCAGAAAACTGCTAAATTTGCTGGAGATAGCGGTAGAGTTGGCTTCCGCCAAGGGAGGTCAGCTTATTAATGAAGACATTACTAGAGAAGTATTGTCAGGTGGTGTGCGGCGTTTTGATAATCAGGGTGACGAATTTTATAACCAGATTTCCGCGCTGCATAAATCAGTGCGCGGGAGTTCGCCGGATGCCGCTTTATACTGGTTGTGCCGAATGATAGATGGCGGTTGTGACCTCGCCTATTTGGCCAGACGCATTGTCAGGATTGCCTCCGAAGACATCGGCAATGCCGACCCTAGAGCTTTACAAATTTGCATCAATGCCTGGGAAACTCAGGAACGCTTGGGTAGTCCAGAAGGTCAGTTGGCCTTGGCACAAGCTGTCATTTATCTAGCCTGTGCGCCCAAAAGTAATGCGGTTTATATGGCGTATAACGCGGCTATGAGCGAGGCCAAACAAAGCGGCAGCCTAGGAGTGCCAGTGCATTTAAGAAATGCACCGACTGCCTTAATGAAGGCGCTGGATTACGGCAAAGCCTATCGTTATGCTCATAATGAACCGGAGGCTTATGCTGCCGGAGAAAATTATTTTCCCGAAGAATTGGCAGGCAGGCACTATTACCAGCCAGTAGACAGGGGTCTGGAAATTAAGATCAAAGAAAAACTAAAGCATTTGAGAGCGCTAGATGAAAAGTATGAGTAACTTCTCCAAGCGATAAAATATTCAGACCTTTCAGTGAACGGTATTCCAGCAATGCAAAAAATAACAGGTACTAATCTACACATAATAAGCCGTTAGATTGTCATCAAATCTTAACCTTCCTGTCATTTGATGTTCATGAATTTGACACAGAACTGACATGTTTAATCTTTATGGTATACGCATCTTTATTGAATTTATGTGGATACTCATGAAAAAAATACAAGTTAAGCCTGTAAAACGTTTGGAATGTTTCATTGCTGATTCAGAGGCCTTAATCAAAGAAGCACAGGCCTTGCGTTACCGTGTATTCGCCAAAGAAATGGGTGCTAAACTCAAAACCGAAGCTGAAGGTCTTGATTATGATGAAGTCGATAGTTATTGCGATCATTTGATTGTTTATGACAACGTCAATAAAAAAATAGTCGGCTACACTCGCTTGCTTAATCAAGATCAGGCCGCTCATCTAGGCCAGTTTTACTCTGAAAGTGAATTCAGTCTGAAACAGGTCTTAAGCTTACCTGGCCGTTTTCTGGAAATAGGCAGGACTTGTGTGGATCCTGATTTTCGCGGCGGGGCTGTTTTGACAACGCTGTGGTCAGCACTGGTTCAATATGCACTTGATGGGCAGTTTAATTATTTACTCGGCTGTGCAAGCATTACCCCCGGTCCCAGCGGCTTTGCGATCGATGCAGTTTATCGCAATATCGATGCCAAAAATATCGCACCTGCCTCGCTACAAGTAAAACCCAGTATTACAGTACCCAAGGCATTAAGATGCGAACGAGATGAATCGGGTATTCCGCCACTGCTCAAGGCTTATTTTCGCTTTGGAGCGATGGTCTGCGGTGAACCTTACTGGGACGAAGACTTTAACTGCATGGATTTATTTGTGTTATTGCCATTAGATCAATTACAAGAGCGCTACAGCAAACACTACATGAAAAATTATATCCCCAATGATTCTGTGTATGTTGGAAGCCAGTTGAAATCAGAGATTGATGTAGGCTGGTAATGAAAGTAAACCTACGATTAGGCTACAAACTTTTTCTAATTACTCTGTTGTTTATTAATGGACTGATTATCACCGCCGGTATTTTCCCTGTTGTTAATTTCATGTCTACAGTGGCGAATGCAAAAATCAAACAAGATGCACTTAAAATACTGTGGCTAGGCTGGTTCAGCGCTATCGTTAAGCTACAAATAAGCAAAGAAGGCGAAATCCCGAAACAGGGCATTTTATTGGTTAGCAATCACATCTCCTGGCTGGATATTATTGTTATCGGGCAATATTTACCGGCCTATTTTGTTGCCAAGAATGATATATCCAGCTGGCCTGTCATTGGTTATCTAGCTAGACAAGGCGGTACTATTTTCATCCGTCGTGGCGACAAACAGCATATCCAGTCTACGGCTGAAAAAATGGTCTTGTTGTTAAAACAAAACTGCAACATTATTGCCTTTCCTGAAGGAACCACGACCCAGGGCGTAGAGGTTCTTAACTTTCATTCCTCTTTATTTCAACCCGCGTTATTAACTAAGTCAGTTATCCAACCTGTAGCGCTGCAATATCGAGGTGCGGCCAAAGAACATGCACCATTTATCGGTGACGATGGCTTTGTTCCACATTTAATCAAAATGCTAATGCTGGATAAAATCGAGGTACAGCTTAGTTTTTTGCCCGTCGTTCATAGCCTCGGGAAAAGTCGTAATGAAATCAGCATTGAAACAAGAGACCTGATAAAGAAAAAAATCGCAACTTCTCTTTAGTCGATGGATAGTTTAAACCGGCCAAAACCATCTTACTGCTGCCAAACGGATGAATCTATCCTGATTGTACCGGATTATGGGGGCAGCCGAAAATCCTTGAGCGAAGCGGAAATCAATAAATTTTCCAACCAATTCTCGTGATAGGCAAAGCCATTAAGTCGGTCTGCTGGACATCTTTTACCCTGGTGCTTTTTTATCGTCATTG
>CANNNV010000124.1 GCA_947506155.1 Methylococcaceae bacterium | reverse complement strand
CGCTATTAAGCTGTAAAAGCAGGAAGATTTTTATGTAAGCGAAGATGTAAGGTAACTTGCAAAAAATAAATCGTAAATACAATGGAACGCAGATGACTCGGATGTAACTGATTTACAAGGATTTTTTAAACTATATCCATGCTCTTAATCAGTGAGTATCCGTTTAATCTGTGTCATCCGTCGACTTGCAAGGACAGATATTTGCTCCTGCAATATCTGCATTCACCACATCCCTGTGGTTTATGCAGGAGGTAGAGCAATGCAGGAGCAATTGCCGAGTTCCATTTCTTTTTTCGCTGAATAATTATGTGATTTTTAGGTTTGCGGCATCCCTTAGGTCTTGCTTGTTGTCTTACAGCGGTTCAAACAAAACCGTCAGATCATCCGCCGTCAGCGTCAAGGATTCTTCTTTGTCGCCCTCTTTGTAAATGCCTTCAGCCAGCGCCCGCTTTTTGTCTTGCATCGCGATAATCTTTTCTTCCACGGTATTTTCAGTAATCAGCTTGTACACGAACACCGGCCTGTCCTGGCCGATGCGGTGGGCGCGGTCTGCGGCTTGGCTTTCCGCGGCGGGATTCCACCACGGATCGTAAATAATCACGGTATCGGCTTCGGTCAGGTTTAAGCCGACGCCGCCGGCTTTCAGGCTGATCAGAAAAACGTTAACCGCACCGCTTTTAAACTGCTCGATGACGGCGTCGCGGTTGCGGGTTTGGCCGGTCAGTTTGGCGTAGCCGATATTTCGGGCGTTTAATTCGTTTTCTATCAGTGCAATCATCCGGGTGAATTGCGAGAATATCAGGATTCTTCGGCCTTCTTCCAGTTGTTCCGGCAGCATTTCCATCAGCAGGTCGAGTTTGGCCGATTCTTGTACTTTTTGCGCTTCTTTTAAGCGCAGGGTGCGCGGGTCGCAGCAGGTTTGCCGTAATTTAAGCAAGGCGTCCAGGATGGTGATATGGCTGCGTGACAGGCCTTTTTGAGCAATCGCGTCGCGGACTTTTTTCTCCATGGTCAGGCGGATGCTTTCGTATAAGGCGGCCTGTTTGGGATAAAGCGGCACGGAGCGAATAATCTCGGTTTTAGGCGGCAATTCGGTGGCGACTTCCTGTTTGGTGCGGCGCAGCATGAACGGTGCAACCCGGCGTGACAGCTGCGATCGTTGCTCGCGATCGCCATGGATTTCGATCGGGGTGCGGTAGTGTTTTTTAAACTTGGCGCTGTCGCCCAGAAAACCCGGCATCAGGAAATCGAATTGCGCCCAGAGTTCGCCCAGATGGTTTTCCATCGGGGTGCCGGTCAGGCACAGCCGGTGGTTGGCTTTAATTCGGCGCACTAATTGGGCGGCTTTGGACTGGGGGTTTTTAACGGTCTGGGCTTCGTCCAGAATCAGGTAATGGTAGTCCTGCTCCAGTAAAGTCTCCTCATCTCGGGGTAAGAGCGGGTAGGTAGTCAGAATCAGGTCGTAGTCACGGATTTTGTAGAACAGTTGTTTGCGTTCGGTACCCTGCAAGATCAGAATTTGCAAGTCGGGCGTGAAGCGCTCGGCTTCCCGTCGCCAGTTACTCATCAAACTGGTCGGTGCGATAATCAGGCTGGGCAGGCTCATCCGGCCGCTTTGTTTTTCGAGCAGCAGGTGGGCAAGGGTTTGGATGGTTTTACCCAAGCCCATATCGTCGGCCAGAATGCCGGAGAATTGATATTCGCGTAAAAATTGCAGCCAGTTGAGTCCTTGTTGCTGGTAAGGTCGCAGTTCCGCTTGTAAGTTGTTGGGCAGGGCGACAGCCTGAATGCCGCTAAAGTTTTTCAGTTTGCGGCCCAATTCACGTAGCGCTTCGCCACCGTGAATCGTGAACATGCCGTAGTTATGTTGTTCAAGGTCGGCCAGTGCTGCGGCGTTAAAGCGGGACAGTTTCAGCGAACCGTCTTGTTCCAGAGCACTGCTGTTAAACAGCTCTATCAATACGTTCAGGAACGGTTTGATTTTGTCGCTGGGCAGGCTCAAGTAGTTATGCCCGCCGAGAGGAATGCTAAGCGTTTCCGGCAGGTTTTCGGGATCGTAGTTTTCCAATACCGGCATAATCAGCGGTAGCAAAGGCATGGGTTGGCCGTTGACTTCTATGTTAAAGCGCATCTCAAACCAGTCTTGCTGACTTTCGCTGATGTGCGCATCCCAGTTCTGCGCGGTTTGGAAGTTCAGCAGAAAACTGTCGTCTATATCGATTATCCAGTCGTTCTGTTCCAGTTCCGGTAAGGTATTTTGCAAAAAGTCGCCCCAGCGTGCGGCGCTGTTCATGACCGACGTTGTTGTCTGACTGGATAAAAGCAATTCTTGTCGGCCGGTTGCCGGCAAAGACGGCGCTTGGGAGAAGCCGAGCGCGGTTAGGTGCTGCATGGCTTGTTGTTCGGCTTCAAGGTTGCGCTTAATCCGCACCAGTCCTTGTTTGGTTTTTATCACGCTGTAGGTTTCCTGAGTGTGAGCGGAAACCTTCCAATCGCCGTAGTTAAAATTCAGCGCCATAAAATGGCTGTACTGTTTGGGCGTTTCCTGATGACCGAACAGTAATAGTCTGGGCACTGGCGCCAATTGATCGGCTTCGGTTAATTCGATTTTTTTGGGCGCGGGCAGCGGCAGGTTAGGATGCTCAACAATGAGGCGCTGACTGAATTCATCGGCATACTCGAATGGAATCAACGGAACGGTCAGGATGGTTTTAAGTTGATCGCCGGAAAGATGATGGGTGTTAAGGGGGCCTATCAGGCCTGAAGCCTCGTCCAGGTATTGCGGCGGATCGGTCAGCAGCAGCAGTGCGGGTGGATCGATTTCGGTTATTAATTGATACTTGTCGTTATCGGCTATTTGCCAGATAAATTTTAAATCGCGACCGTCTCCTTGAGTTAACGGACCGTGCTCAAAATCCAGCCAAAACAGGCGGTTGGTTTTTAGTAGCTTGGATAAGGCCAAATAACCGGCCGCACCGGCAATCAAAGGTTCGTCATTGAAGGAGGCGTTAAGCGCAGTCAGCAGTTTGATAATTTCCTGATCGCCCGGTTGAGTAAAGGAGGCGTAGGTATAATTGTAGCGAAGACCGTTTAACGTGGTTTTTCTGCCTTTAATTAAACCACCGGTTTTCTTGGCTTTACTGATTAAAAGCTCAACAGTCAATTCGTGTTTCACTGTTCCGGGCTTGAGCACGAAAGTGATAAAATTCTGGGCGGTATCGAGCTGCTTAGGCGCTTGCTGCTGAAGGCTGTCGAGCCAAGTCAGGCAATTGGGTTTTTCCGTGGCTCTCGAAAGACCTTGATTGGGGCTTTGATAGCTTAGGCAGGCAGCGGCAACATGCTGACAGTTATAACCGACCGGACATGTGCAATTGCCTTCAATATCGGCCGCGCTATAGTCAGGCCGCCAGACTATACGGATGTTTTGCCGGTACGGATCTTTATGGTCGCCTTCAACGGCCGTATTGAGTTGCACAAAAAGAGCCCCTTCGCTTTTAACGGTGACGTTAACCACTCTATCGTTTTCAAAATAGCTGCGTCCGCGCTCATAAAAAGCGTCGCCGCATTTGTAGCGTATATCGGAGCGAAGCAGTTTTTTATGGTTATTCATAGCGGCGTAGGAGACAGTTGAGCGAACCGGGTATTGTACTGCAATCCAATGGGCTTGTTGGCATGAAATAGGTATCTTTAACAATAGTTTTACAACGGTTTTTTTGGTTAAGTATGACCAAGAAAATAGCCGGAAATTTATAAATATTAGGAGGAAATATGAAGCGGTACTTGCTACTCATCTGTTTATGGTTAAGCGCTTGCACGAATTTGCCGAAGGCGATAGAAGAGCCGCCTTTGTATGATATTTCTTATACTCAGGTCATTCAGGATATTGCCAAATATAAAAATGCGCCGGTGCGGTGGGGCGGTATTATTATTGATGTGGAGAATGAACAGGCCTTTACGCTGGTGCAAGTGTTGTATTATCCGCTTGACAGCGACGGCCAGCCGCAGACGGATCAATCGAATGGAGGACGCTTCCTTTTTAAAACCTCTGAGTTTCTCGATCCGGCTGTTTACAGCAAAAATTCGAAAATCACTGTTGCCGGAACTCTGATAGGTGATATTGAGCATACGATAGGCAAAAAAGTTATGCGCTCGCCGTTGATTTCAGCTTCGACTATTTACCTGTGGCCGACTTATTCATACAGCAATTATTACGATGGCTTCGGCTATGGCTATGGTTACAATCCTTATTATGGTGGTTACCCCTATTATTGGGGGGGCTACTATTGGCCGTCTTCGACTTTTTATATGCGCCGCCCCTTTCGTTAGCCGCTGTATTTTTAAGCCAAGCATGATTTTTTTGTAGATAGGTGAAAAAAAATTAGATAGGGTCTGGTTTATTTTTTTTGTTGCTATATAATGCCCGGCTTACCAAAGTTATCCGATGCCTCGGTGGCGAAATTGGTAGACGCAAGGGACTTAAAATCCCTCGTTCGAAAGGACGTGCCGGTTCGACTCCGGCCCGAGGCACCATGAAAAACAATAACTTACCCCCAATGAATTCCGTTTTCAATTTAGAAAATCTCGCAACTGTCAACGAATCGTCAACAAAAAAACCACCTCAGCGAACATACAGAAAAATGTTCACTCAGCTGTCAACTGCGGACTATTTACGAATAGAGCAGATTGCATATGACAAAAACTCCACCCCTTACAGAATAGCAAGTGCAGTGTTAACCCTCTGGCTTCACGGTGAACTTGTGCGTCCTCCAAGGGTTACTGACCAGGCCGAATAAATCCACAATCTGTAACGCCCAGGGATGAGACGCCGGGCGGGTCACTTTTTCCGCTTTTTTTCCTTCGCGCGCGTTTTTCTGCAGGCGGTTCATTTCAAGCTGGCAGAAAAACGCGCGCGAAGGTTCTAGCGGCTCCTTTTGTCCCGCCCGGCGGCGTTTCCTTGGTAGCGAATAGAAACACGC
The DNA here is from genome assembly GCA_947506155.1 of Methylococcaceae bacterium. Taxonomy (GTDB): domain Bacteria; phylum Pseudomonadota; class Gammaproteobacteria; order Methylococcales; family Methylomonadaceae; genus Methylobacter_A. The sequence goes on along the minus strand of CANNNV010000124.1, from coordinate 3,382 downwards.
TTTAACCTCTCAACTCGCGAATTTTCTCATGTTGTCAAATATTTATTTTCGCGTAGCGGAAAAAAATATTTGTACAACTGAAGACAAAAATAAGCTTGTCATGCGTTTAAGCAGGCGATTTTCCTGCTTAAACCATGATGACCGCTTTTAAAACTCACACAACACCGAGAAGGACGCGCGAAAGGGATTGTAGAGTAAATCAATGCGTGTGGCTGATTACCGGCAGTTAGGCAAAAATCTTTGGAGCATCGCGTAAAAGCATTTTTGCCTTACTGCCGGTTATCAGGGACTCGTATTGATTGGATCGGAAAGCCCGGCCCTTTAGGGTTCGCCCCAAAAACACACATACTCGTCACACTGGTAACGTTACTTTTGATGTCACGCTTTTTAGCCAGCCATTCACCTAACCCATGTTGCACGTTATAGCTGTTCAAATTGAGTATTATTTTCCCATTCACATCTATATCAAAAACCTGGCATAAGGACTTAACACCCTGGCCTCTTCCAAGTGCTCGGGTGACAAATGGGCGTAGCGCATTGTCATAATCAAACTTTGGTGTCCCAATATTTTCTGTAGTGACAGGATATTACCGCCGTTAATCATGAAATGACTAGCGAAGGTATGCCTCAAAACATGCGTTGCTTGTCCATCCGGCAGCTGAATTGCTGACCTGTCCAGGGCAGCAATAAAAGCTGAATAACAATCCCCAAAGAGCCGTTCGTCTTCTTCCACCTTGTGTGACAGCAGTTGCTTTGCCAAGCTTTCCGGAATGGGTACCGTTCTGTTTTTCCCGCTTTTGGTTCCGGTGAAACTGATACAGTTGTTTTTGACATGACGTTTTGACAGCCTTGCGGCTTCTGACCATCGGGCGCCGGTGGCTAGACAGACGCAGGCGACCAACAACACATCTTTGCTCCTGGACTCCTTCAGCTGCCCTATAAGCTCTTTTGTTTGTGCCTCCGTCAAGTAGCTTAGCTCGTTCTCGTCGATTTTTAGCATTTTGACCGCCGCTACCGGGTTTTTTTTCTTCCAGTGGCCCGTTCTTATCAATTCGTTGAAAACACCTCTCAAATAGGCGTGTTCTCGGTTTATGCCGTTCGCGGTTATCCCGTCATCAAGTCTTTGCTGTCGATAGGCACAAAACATCTCGGCCGTGATGTTTTGTGCGTATGGGTCATCCAAGCGCTTGGCAATTAGCTTTAGCCGTCCGTAAGTATTCTTTTGGGCCTTTAACGTCTTGCCGTGATGGTCATGCCATAGCTTGAGTAGATCGGAGAGCCTTCTTAGGTCTTTCTTTTCGGGTTCCCAGTCCGGTGTCTTGATTACCTTGTTTCTTACCGTCGCCTCCCACCGTTTGGCTTCGGCTTTTGTCGGCAAAGTTTTTCGAAAACGCTTGCCGCCTCTTCCTTCCGGCTGGATGTCTACCAGCCAGCCTTTTTCTGTTTGAGTTATGCTCATGTGTATCCTATAATTTAGATTCAATTTTTTTGTTGTGGGCTGTAACGTTCCTGTATCACGTTACAGCGGAATACACAACGAACCTCATTAAAACTGGTTAAAGCTGGTTTTCCCATCTATAGCGTAGACTATGATTCAAAGCTGTTACGCCCCTGTCACACGTAACAGAAGAATACACAATAAGCCCCATTAAAGCTGACTAAGCATGGTTTCCGGGGTTTTCTTCTCTATCCTCTTCTCTAAATGCCTTTCCAAGTTTTTCAAGTTCCTTTTTTAGCTTCTCATTGATGACCATCAGTATTGGGCATACTATTTCTGAATCGGTTGACGCACTCCCTGTGAGTATCTGTAAACCGTCATAGGCGTCTAAGACAATGAGTAGTTCATCTTCTATTTTCAATAAGTTGCGTTTCATGGCGGTTTCCTTGTTGGTTATTATTTCTTATTAACTTCTATTTGGTTTTGGTCAAAATGTATATGCGCTTTTGCTCTACTTTCCTCTTTAACTACTATTTCTTATTAACTTATAGTCTATTATACAGTCACTGTTACTAATGGCAACTAAAAGTTAATAAGAAATAGTAGTTTTCTGTTGCTGCTTTTTATATATGTGTTTTGTTGAGACTTTATTTTTAATCTACTATTTGTTATTCGTTGTTATTCATGTATAATAGCTTTTAACTTGAACGCATCCGAAGTACTCAATGGAATATCCAGAATTAACTCAAGATCAACTTAAGCGGTTTAGGCAGTTTTTAGTAGACGTTCGGTTTGCTAAAAGTCTGACTGATGCGCGTAAGATGACGCCTGATAAAAAATCCTGTCATGAGGTTTTCTTAAAGCTGATGCAGCACGTTCACGCAGGTTGTCCTTATGATATTGTTGAACAATTAACGCTACCTATTGCCGATGTTTGTGATTTATACGTTGTTGATGACGATTTACCAGGACCGCTTGTAACGAAACTAGATCTTGGACCTGAACCCAAAGAGCCGCTTGTAACGAAACCAGAATCAGAACCCAAGAGTCAACGTGGGCGTGGTAGGGGTAAAAATCCGGCTAAACGTGTAACATCTGTCGCCCTTGAGCCTAGCTTGTATAGTGATCTTGAGCAGATTTCTTTGGCTGAAGAACGGTCTGTTGGTTCTGTTATTAGGTTGGCTATAAAGTACTACCTGGATTCAAAACGCATAGGCGAAAAGCCTGATGGGGTTGATGACGGGTAAACGCGAAGTGTCAACGAATCGTCAACATGGTTGAGGCTGAGTGAGACTGAATGACCTTTTTTGACTGTTTTATCAAATTTTAATTATCCGCAACCAGCCTTAACCGGCTGTTAAATAAAGAACTTATGAAAATCACCCTTAATAAACCGGCTTTAATAAAGGACTTAAAATCCCTCGTTCGAAAGGACGTGCCGGTTCGACTCCGGCCCGAGGCACCATCCGAATTAAGGACTTATGGCGACGCCAGGTCCTTTTTTATTGTCCGCAGTTTTTGTGGCGCCCGGATAAGATCACAACCGATCCATACTGGGTCGTCCCTATTTTAGGCCATGCAAGCTTATATTTGATACCGACGGAACTGAGTTTTACGTTGTTTCCTGTTTATTTTTAAGCATCCAAAGCTCGTCGCCGTCTGAACCTGTAATAAGCGCGATCTGCTAATCTGTACTGTCTGTTTATGTGGGTTGCTGAAAAATCCGAGATTAATTCAATGTTTAATATTTTTAAATAGAGAAGCCACGCTATAGTGGCCCCTGAAATCCGGACAATAGTTTAAGCTATGCTCTGTCGAAAAATGAGAAGTAGAAAATGAGCGAAAGCAAACGGAAGATTTATACAGGGGCACAAAAAGCCAAAATCGCATTGGAAGCGGTTAGAGGCATAAAGACCATCAATGAGATCGCGCAAGATAATAGTG
>CANNNV010000123.1 GCA_947506155.1 Methylococcaceae bacterium | reverse complement strand
GTTTGCCTTCAAATAAACTGCTGGCATTATCCAACAAGTCCTTTTTCCATTGACTGACCTGGGTTGGATGCACATTGTTATCTTGCGCGATCTCATTGATTGTCTTGGTGCCTCTCACCGCCTCTAAAGCAATCTTGGCTTTTTGGGCGCCTGTAAAAATCTTCCGTTTGCTTTCGCTCATTTCTTGCTCCTCATTTTTCGACAGTGCATAGCTTAAACCATTGTCCGGATTTCAGGGCCCACTATAGATACCGCACAGCGTTTTTTAAACTACATTTCTGACGCCACTTATAGGCGTTGCGTTGCACAGCCTTTTTGCACACATTAACGCGTCAATATTTTTTCAATATTCCTTTTAAACACTACAGGGTCAGCGTCTAGTTCACCCAGTAACTTGCTATTTCGCTTTGCACTTCTGCCGTTATACCCAGCCAGATAATAAGCTACTTGAGAACGCAAACTATCGTCTGATTTTGTGTTCCCCACATCCGTGGGGATGAGCCGACCGTACCGGAGCCAAGCATATCGGCATTGAGGTGTTCCCTGCCGCACAGGCAGCTTAGAAAATAAAACTCGCTGTCTTCACAGTGGGTAGCGCTTCTATTGCAATTAAAATAGTTCTGATGGTATCCCAGTTGCGTTTAATAGATACCTAAAATTTTAAATCATCAAATAGCTGATTAATTTTTTTAAAAGATTCCAGCTTGTCTTTCTGCAATAATTCTATCTCTGATTTCGATAGCATTCTTTTTTGAGTTGATGATGTATCTTGCTTCTGACTCTGTAAGACAGCTAAAGTCGTAGCCGAAGAAGTCAACCCACCAGCGTTCAAGGTCTGCATATTGCGTCCTTATTGTTGTTAATGTATCGCTTGATATAGCCAATACTGAAGAATAGTTCTTTCCTGTTAATGTAGTCGCCGCTATTGTTTTAATGCCGAATCCATCTACATGCCCCATTAAATTAGCCAGAGTTCCGCCTTGCGTCAATGTATCATCAATAATAACGGCAAATGGTGCGGTTCTACTAGGTTTTCCTGAAAATGGTGGTGGAAATGCAAGCCTTGCAAAGCCGTCTGAACCCGTTCTATTTACTTTAGCCGACTGCACTATGTTGGTTTCTACGGGTATATTTAATTTCCTGCCTATTGCAACCGAATAAGCTAATGGGATCTGATTGATGCTAATTAATTCTTCTGCATGTACAGGTATTAATAGCGCGTCTTTGTCGCCAATAATTTCAACTAATTTAGCAACTGTTTCACCGCTGATTAAATCTGATACTAATTTTGCAGCCGCCTCTAAATCGCCCGACTTAGCCGCTAAATATTGAGGATGCTTAGAAGCATCACCTAAGCCCGAATTTAAAATAACAGGTGGGAAATTTTCGCTCCATGCTATTCGGTAGGGTGCAATTTGTCCTTTCATTGTATGTTTTTTAATTCAGACGATAATACATTACTTACCCATTCTATCTGCAATCGCCGTATTAATCCCCGCCAATAAATCCTGACCTGGGTTATAGTCCCAACCCTTATCGGGTTTCATAGTGTTCCCTGCCGCACAGCATGGGCATCTACACAAGTACCAGCTCCCTATCCAGCAGGAGAGGGAGCTTGAAGCTTGATGACTTTCAACTCATTGTTTTTATTATGCGAAAAAGTTGTGTCGATACCTATGCCTTTTAGGATTTCAGCATCACATACCTGAATGATAAGTTCTCGACACCGCTTTTGAATGTTTTAATACCGGATAACGATATTTAGTGACCCAAAAAAGCCCTGATCGCCGCTATGCCCTGGCCGCCGCTATGCCGGGCGTCACTCAGGCTGGATTTTGTCATGCCGCCCAGCGCATAAACAGGCAGATTGACCTGCGCTACCAACGCTGAAAACTTAGCCCAACCCAGCGACACAGCATCCGGGTGCGTGAGCGTTGCCAGCACCGGCGCCAGCACAACAAAATCGACGCCGAGATGTTGCGCATGCTGTAGTTGCTTGAGGTTATGACATGACGCAGCCAGCCATGAATCATGCTCTGGTCGCTGGGTCAAAGCCATTAAATGACTGCTGGTCAGATGGATACCGTCTAGTTTTATCGAACAATCAACTGCAGAGTTCATCAACAACAAAGCCTGATGCTGTTTGCATAAGGGATAAGCCTGTTCGATAAATTCTGCCACGGCGGCGGCAGGCAGATTTTTTATTCTTATTTGCAGCAGTTTCACGCCCTGGTTTAAAATCTTGTGCAAGTTAGTCCATAGCAATGACACATCAGCATCATCCAGAATTGCGTAATAACACGGCAAACGGGCGGCAGTAATGATAGGCTGATTGGCCGCTGGGAAGGCGTAATGCTTAAGTTCATCTGGCGCTACCCACTTAATCTGCTGGCCTATGCAACTGTTAGCTATACCTGAAAACTGCTCGATCAAAAAAACATTTAATTGCACGGAAAACTCAGGATAGCGGTGTTTGACGGTAATCAAAGGACTTATCGCTGTCACAGTAAGACCAAGTTCTTCCTTAAGTTCTCGGATTAGCGCTTGCTCTGCGGTTTCGAAAGCTTCAATCTTGCCACCGGGAAACTCCCACAAGCCGCCTTGATGCAACCCGGCAGCGCGCAGCGAAATCAAAATCTTTCCTTCCGGATTTTTGACCACGCCTACGGCGACTTGAAAAGGCGCCGAAAATAGCTTCATAGCTGCGGTTTTCTACGTCCTGTATTCCGCATTGATTTTCACATAGTCATAGGACAAGTCACAGGTTAACACTTCCTGTACCGCATCGCCGCGCCCCAGCTTGACGGTCACGGTAATTTCCTGCTGATTCATCACCTGCTGCCCGGCTTCCTCGGTGTAATCTTCAGCTCTGCCACCATTTCTGACGATACAGACTTCATCCAGATATAATTGCACGTTTTCCAATACCATATTTTCGACACCGGCTCGACCCACCGCCGCCAGTATTCTGCCCCAGTTCGGATCGCTGGCAAAAAAGGCGGTTTTCACCAGCGGCGAATGCGCAATGGTTTTACCGACCCGCACCGCTTCTTCATCAGTCAAAGCCTGTTCGACCACAATGCGCATCAACTTGGTTGCACCCTCGCCATCTCTGACAATCGCTTCCGCCAATTGCTTGCAGACGAACATGATGGCATCGGCAAAGATTTTATAGGGTTCACTGTTTGGGGTAATTTCAGGCACCAGCGAGCAAGCACTCGCTATCAACACACAAGCATCATTGGTCGAGGTGTCACCATCTACGGTAATGCGATTGAACGATTGTTCAACGGCTAAAGCCAGGCAAGATTGCAATAAATCTTGGCTGATTTTTGCATCGGTGGCGATAAAGCCCAGCATGGTCGCCATATTCGGCTGAATCATGCCCGCGCCTTTGGAAATGCCGTTGATGGTGATGGTCTGACCGTCAATTACGATAACTTTGGATACACCTTTGGCAAAGGTATCAGTGGTCATGATAGCTTGAGCCGCTTTATTCCAGTTATCAGCGCTAAGATTGCTTATGGCTGCCGGCAAAGCCGCTTTTATTTTGGCTACCGGCAGCGGTTGACCGATGACCCCGGTAGAAAAAGGCAATACTTGAGTTGCAAGGCCATCGACCACCTCGGCAAGGTCGGCGCAAGAAGACCTTGCATCTTGCATGCCTTGCTCGCCAGTACCGGCATTAGCATTGCCGGAATTAATCAGCAGCCAGCGCGGCCCATGAGCCAGATTCACTTTAGCCACATGCACCGGTGCTGCGCAAAAGGCATTTTGGGTGAAAACGGCTGCACAGCTTGAATGCTCGGCCATTTGTATCACCAGCACATCATCTCTGACGGTTTGCTTGATACCGGCACACGCAGTCCCCAGGGTTATTCCTGGAACCTCATACATGGTCGGAAAACTACACTGTCCTACTGCCATAACTTAAGCCTCGTTAAACCTTAAAAAATACAAAAACATGATCAATGTTTTCAACGTCCGCGCACATCAGCTGGCATTGTTTTTTTATCTTCTCCAGCTGTTCCGCTTGGCTACTGATCGCAAAAGGTAAGATCACTTCCAGTTCAATCTGACTGTCCAGGTAATGAATTCTGAAATCGTCTATAGCCAGCTTAAATTCGACCAAATAGTCATCCAATAACTGCTGCACCTCACCGCGAGATAAGGGCCTCGGATGATCCAACAAACTTTCATCATCTTCGGGGTCAACATGTACCAGCACATCCATCACGTCATCAAAACGCTTAATCAAATCGTCCCTGACAATATCGCCAATCATGTGCCCTTCCGAAACTGTAATGCGAGGGTCAACGACAATATGTGCATCAATCAGCGCATCTTCGCCCATCTGCCGGGTACGCAATAAATGGATGTCTACCACGCCGTCAATGGCATGAATGGCCGTTCTAATCTCGGCGACCAGTTCCGGCGGCAACGAGGTATCAACCAGTTCCTTGATGCTCTCCAGCACCAGATTCAAGCCGATTTTAGCCACCATCAACGCAACCACGATCGCTGCAACCGCATCGGCCAACGGATAACCCAGCATCACCGCGCCTATGCCGAATAAAACCACCAGCGAGGAAATCGCATCACTGCGCTGATGCCAAGCATTGGCCATTAACAATTTGGAGCGGGTGGTTTTGGCAATACGCTTGGTGTAGTGGTACAGCCATTCGTTGACCAGAATGGATAGCGCTGCAACACCCAATGACAAAGGGTTTGGGGTCGGCAAATGTTCAGGATTGCCCATACGCTCCATGACTGACCAGGCAATAGCACCACCGATCGCGATCAAGCTGAGTCCCAGAATGACGGTGGCGATGGTCTCAAAACGCCGATGACCATAAGGGTGATCACGATCGGCCTCGCGACTACCCAATTTAACCGCAATAATCACTAAAAGATCACTGAGCAAATCGGATAGCGAGTGGATACCATCAGCAAGCAAAGCCGCAGACTGACCCAGGATGCCGAAACTAATTTTGATCAGTGTCTGAAAAAGATTAATCGCTGCACCGACATAACTGGCACGATTTTTCAGTTTATTTGCTTTTATGTCAGCCATTACGCACCGACTTCCAGAATAATGATGTACTCATGATCGCCAGCACTGGTTTCGAGTACCTTATGGCCGTTGATTCTGCACCAGGTCGGAATATCCTGCATTACGCCAGGATCGGTGCAGATAACTTCCAGTTGATCGCCCGGTTTTAGCTGCTTGACTTTATCTTGGGTGCGGATAACCGGCAACGGACACAGCAGGCGACGGGCATTTAAGCTTGCTTTAATCATATAAACCATTCTTGCGGAATTTCTTCTGCGCCCAAGGGCTTAACCTGAATTACTCGTTCCGAGCCGTCTTTACCGGTAATACTGACATCGACTTGTTCGGCATCGCGGCCCTGGCCGTAGCGGGCAGTAATTCTTGCCGCCAGAAACAAATCCTCAGCGGAAGGCGTACCGTCAACCAGCGCCAGTGCGCCGGGATGACTGACGCAGGCCAGTGTAATGAATTCTTTTTTGTAACCTTGCATAAAACGGCCTTCGCCTTCCTCCCTGGCTATGATCACTTTAAAATTTTGTTCGGGCCTGATGTGTCTGCCAACTTTCAGCAGCATGACATCATCCAGATCATATTGCTTGTCGCCGTCCCGCGCCTTCCATAAATCGACCAGTTTGGCCGAATAGCTGGCATCGGTCAGAAAACAACAACCGCCGGCCGGCTGGGAGTAATCATCAAAACCGAACTGTTCAGCCATAGCAATCTGGGGTTTGCGTGAACGTCCGGTAATCTCGTGCAGTTTTTCCCGGTCTACCCAGCCTTCTCGTTCCGGCAGGGTTGCCGGCAAATTTTTCGCACACAAAGGCCGCAGTAACAAATCATCGGCACCCGATTCTTTGGCGACTATCGGCATGGTCGATTTGCGTTGTGACATAGGTCGTTGGCCGATTACTTCGCCAGTGATAATAAAATCGAAATCGTTTTCGACTATCCACTGTTTAGCCTTGTTGACCATAAAAATCTTGCAATCCAGACAAGGATTCATGTGCGCGCCGTAACCGTGTTTCGGGTTAATCAACACATCTTTATATTCTTCGATCACATCAACGATATGCAGCTTTATGCCCAGTTGTTCAGCGACCCATAAGGAGTTATTGCGCTTAGGCTTGGCCTTATTATTAGCCCGGATTGCGTGAGTGTGGCCTTCCACGCAAAAGCCGGTAAAAAAGTTAATGCCTTCGACATGAACACCCTGATCCATGATAGTTTTTGCCGCCAGCATTGAGTCTAGGCCACCGGAAATTAATGCCACTGCTTTTCGTTGTTTAGTCATAATCAGTTTGAAATTGGAATTTTTCTTTATTATACAGGCTTATGCGCCAAAGTGGTGTCCAATCGACAGTTAGGAAAAGCACAGAGATGACAAGGATTTTTGCAACGTTGATAAAGAGCCGTAAAGCCCGACAGGGGTAGCAAAAAATCTCAGTTACTGCAACCGAGCTTTTCATCTTATAATATCAATTTATTCAAATATATTTGGAGTAGACCATGTTAAAAATTTTGATTTTATGTACGGGAAATTCTTGCCGTAGCGTCTTGGGCGAGGCATTGATTAATCATTTAGGCGATGGACGATTTCAGGCTTTTTCCGCCGGTAGTCATCCGACCGGCCAAGTAAATCCGAATGCACTGGCGACATTAGCGCGTCACGGACTCCCGATTGAAGGCTATTCCAGCCAGTCCTGGGATGATTTTGAAAATTCCGGCATTGATTTGGCGATTACTGTTTGCGACAGCGCTGCCGGAGAAGCTTGCCCCATCTATCTTAATAACACCGCCCGCGCACATTGGGGTCTGCCCGACCCGGCTCATGTCACTGGTAGTCTGGACGTTATTGAATCAGCGTTTGAAGCAACTTACGCAGCTCTGGAATCTCGCGTACAGCAGTTATTGGCATTACCAGTTGAGACTATGTCCAGCGCTGACTTGGCTGAGGCACTGAATAAAATCGGTGCTGACCGTAATGACTAGCGTAAGCAAACGTTTGGGTTTTATAGAGCGTTTTTTGACCTTATGGATATTTATAGCTATGGCAGGTGGTGTTGCCTTGGGCTATTTTTTGCCTAGCTATACTGTATGGCTAACCCAATTTCAGGTTGGAACCACGTCGATGCCAATTGCGATCGGCCTGATCCTGATGATGTACCCACCACTGGCCAAGGTGCGTTACGAGGAATTACCCAAGGTCTTCAAAAACACGCGGATACTGTTATTGTCCCTGATTCAAAACTGGATAATTGGTCCGGTGCTGATGTTTGCGCTGGCGATTATTTTTCTGCGGGATTATCCAGACTATATGGTAGGTTTGATTATCATCGGTCTGGCTCGCTGCATCGCCATGGTACTGGTCTGGAACGACCTGGCTGAAGGCGATAGCGAATATTGCGCAGGTTTAGTGGCGTTCAACGCTATTTTTCAGATGCTGTTTTTTTCTGCTTATGCGTATGTTTTCGTAACTGTCTTACCCGACTGGTTGGGCATTGCTTCTGGCCTTAACATTCAGGTGACCATGCTGCAAGTAGCCAAAAGCGTGATGATTTATTTAGGTATTCCTTTTTTTGGCGGTTTATTCACGCGCTTTTTTCTAGTGCGCAGCAAGGGTTTGGCGTGGTATGAAAAAACTTTCCTGCCCAAAATCAGCCCTGTTACCTTGATAGCACTGTTGTTCACTATATTGGTGATGTTTTCGCTGAAGGGTGAAATGATTGTGCAATTGCCACTGGATGTGGCGCGTATCGCAATACCGCTGGTCATTTACTTTTTGCTGATGTTTTTGGTCACGTTTTATATGTCGGCTAAGGCCGGGGCAGGATATCGGATTAGCGCTACCTTGTCGTTTACTGCTGCGGGTAATAATTTCGAGCTGGCTATTGCAGTAGCTATAGCGGTTTTTGGTTTGCAATCCGGGGCCGCTTTTGCCGCTGTGATTGGCCCATTGGTCGAAGTTCCGGTCTTGATCGGCCTAGTTAAAGTGGCGCTTTACTTCAGGCAGAAATACTGGGCTGGATAAACTTCGTGGCTATAATGCAGATTATAGTAGGCAAAAAAAATGCGGCTGATTAGGCCGCATTAAGGTTATGACACTCTGAATTTGGAGGAAAAAGTTGCATCTCAAGAGTTGCAGCTATCATAGCAATAAATAGTAAATATTGAAATGCGGCATATTGTCGCAGTCTTTTGACAGCGGTAAATCTAAAGGTAAAAACGCAAATCGCAAGCTATCCGCATGGTGCAAAGGTGAAATACACCAAGCGTTGACAGAAATAGCAGACAGAACGGGGTCGGTTTTAAAAGTTGTCAATCCAGCTTATACATCGCAAGTTGATCATTT
>CANNNV010000122.1 GCA_947506155.1 Methylococcaceae bacterium | reverse complement strand
CTGTAGACCAAACCAAAGACTATACCCCGCCGACCGTCGATACCACCGATCCCGCAACCCGTTACAGTTATAACCGGGACAAACAACTGGAGTTAATCACCCGGCCCGACGGTCAAACGCTGGATTGGATTTATGACAGCGCCGGACGCCTGCAAACCCTGAGCGCACCGCATGGCGATACCGCCTATAGCTACGACAGCGCCGGGCGCTTGCAAAGCCTCGCCGTGCCCGATAACGTCATGCTCAGCTACGGCTACGACGGATCGCTGCTGACCGGTACCGCCTTGACCGGTCCGGTTTCCGGCAGCCTGACTCGCAGCTACGACAACGACTTCCGCGTCAGTAGCCTTAGCGTAAACGGAGCCGACCCGTTCAGCTATCACTATGACAACGACAGCTTGCTGACGGCAGTCGGAAACGCGACGCTGGGCGTCAATCTCACCTTGACGCGTGACGCCCAAAACGGCCTGCTTACCGGCACCGCACTCGGCAGCTTGACCGATAGCACTAGTTACAACAGCTTCGGCGAAGTCAGCCAGTATCTGGCAACGTTCGGAACGGCAGACTTGTACAAAACCGACCTCAGCCGCGACAAACTGGGCCGTATTACGCAAAAAATCGAAACCCTAGGCGGTATCGCCAACACCTTCGACTACGCTTACGATGTCGCAGGCCATCTGGTCGAAGTGAAACAAAACGGCATCGTGCAGTCCACAACTTCTATTCTCATGCGTCATTATTCCCCGTTATTCTGTAATGCGGCACTTTGTACGAGAAGCATAAACACGATCTCTTAGTTTTCCTTGCCGGGTTTAAAGAGGGGCTTAACCGTTGCCGATCCATCAAGAACTTCGCCTGTTTTTGGGTTACGTCTCGACAGTATTATCTACGATGAAATAATGGCTGAAGCCGAACACACAGCTGACAGGCGTCATTGTTTTATAGAGGCGGATATTGTTTCTGTGGACGATCCAGAACGAAGTTGGTGATGGTTTAGCAGCTGAAATTATATCGTTATTACCTTATGGTCCAAAAATAAAAGAATCGTTGTCGTACCCCAAATTGGGCGCCGCTAAAACTGATCATCATTCAATTGATAAATTAAAAATTCTACATTAAGCTGACAAACTTTGCGACAAAACCTAACTTATGAAGTTCGGTGATGCTCATAGAGGATGAAGTCGATGGCGGCCTCGAAGGCTGCATGTAATTCAGTTACTGTTTCGCCATCAGTGTTAAAATACCCGGTTTTTTTTATCCAGGTCATTTTCCTGTGACAGCTTTAAACCGGAAATTCCGACCTCGGTGAAAAACCGAATCTCGAAAAAGTTTGCCTTATCGCGTCAGCGTCGTTGGCGCAATAAATAACATTTTCATTACCCGTCATCGCCGGTAACGAAATAATCTGGGCCGGAAACACTTATAAAAATAATGCGCCGCCTAATTATAACTATCGTTCTGATAGCGCTAAGCATCCAAATTGCGGTCAGTGACGCCAAGGTCGAGGATTTAACCGATCTTTCCATCGAACAGCTGTTGAATGTCGAAGTCATCAGCGCGTCACGCTTGGGACAACAAGCCAACCGGTCGCCTTCTTCAGTGTCCGTGTTAACCGCCAAGGATATCCGAACTTTTGGCTGGCGCACCCTGTCCGAGGCGCTCAATGGCATACGCGGATTGTTTACCAGCAATGACCGCAATTACAGCTATCTGGGGATACGGGGTTTCTTGCATCCCAACGACTACAACTCCCGCGTGCTGTTCATGATTGACGGCCAGCGCATGAACGATAATATCTACGACGGCGGCTATATGGCCCAAGAATTCATGCTGGACATGGATTTGGTGGAGCGTATCGAATTTATCCCCGGCTCGGGCTCGTCGATTTATGGCGCCAACGCCTTTTTGGGGCTCATCAATGTCGTCACCAAGGCAGGCAAAACGATCAACGGCACGCAACTGGCCGGCGAAGCGGGTAGCTTCGATACTTACAAAGGCCGGCTCAGTTACGGCAAAAAACTCGCTAACGGTATCGATATTCTAGCCTCGGCATCGCATTACGATAGCGCCGGCGTTAAAAATCTGTATTTCCCGGAGTTCGACACGCCCGCCACTAACAACGGTATTGCCCATAATATGGATGGCGAACGCGCCGACCGTTTGTTCAGTCGAGTTCAATACAAAGAATTTACCCTGATGGGCGGCCTCGTCAATCGCTTCAAACGGGTGCCCACCGCATCGTTCGAGGCTATCTTCAACGACCCCGATTATTTTACCGATGACCAGCAGTTTTTCGGCAATCTTAAATACAACAAGACCTTGACCGATAAGACTTCATTACAGCTGAAAGGCTTTTACCAAGGTTACGATTACTACGCCAACCAAGCCTATGATAATGGCGGCAAGGTTGTTAATCACGATGCCGTCAGCGGCCGTTGGTGGGGCGGCGAGGCGCAACTGAACAGCACTTTTTTCGATAAGCAACGCTGGATGCTGGGCTTGGAATATCAATACGATCAACGCCAGCAGCAGCTTAACTACGACGTAAATCCCTATACGCTCTACCAGGACAGCAGCCGTAGCGGCCACCGTGTCGAACTCTATGCACAGGACGACATCCAGGTTCTTGATGATTTAATCTTCAGCGCGGGCTTACGGCTGGACCATCACCACATGTTGAAAAACTTACAACTTAATCCGCGCTTAGGCTTGATCTGGAGTCCGCTGCACAGCACCACTCTCAAACTCCTGTACAGCTCGACCTTTCGCGCGCCCAATGCCTGGGAACGGGACTACAATGTTTTTAACAACGTCGCCAATCCCAACAATTACGAAGAGCGAATCAAAAGTTACGAAAGCGTCGTCGAATGGCATGCCGCAAACGGCCTGAAATTAGTCGGCGACCTGTTTTACTACAATATCACTCAGCTTTTGGAACAAGAGATTGACCCTGGTTACGGCGCCATCGGACCTTTTATCAACAGCTGTAACCTTCACGCTGTTGGCGTTGAGCTGGAGGCCGAACAGCGCTGGGATAGCGGCCGTTTGTTCAAAGCCTCTTACACCTACAGCCGTCTGACCAACGAAACCGATAGCAATATGTGGGCCTACGCTTCGCCGCAAAATGGCTTCAAATTGCATTACGCCGAACCTTTGTTTAATAACTTCGCCACTCTGGGGCTGGAAAATATTTACATCGGCGAGCGCAAAGCCCTGCAAGGCGGTTTCGCCGAGGCCTATGACCTGATCAACCTTAATCTCAGCTCCGACCGTATTATGCGCGGCCTGAGCGCATCGTTTGGCATCTACAACCTATTAGGCACTCACTATCAAATGCTGGGCGGTACCGGACCAGCCGACATCAGCCAAAATATCCTGCCGATGAACGGGCGCGAATTTCGCCTCAAATTACAAGTCACTTTTTAATTTGAGCCGTCAATTATGATGTTAATGCGCGGCTTTGCTTATCCGGCCAAATTAAAACTTACCTTTTGCCGAAAACAGACTCAACTCAAGACTGGGATTGTTAACGCCATCTCCGGTCGGCTGATACTTGGCCTGCTGATCGCACTGGCTATTGCCGGGCAGGCACAAGCGGAGCCGGTAAGTGACGCGGTGGTGAAAACCGCTTTTTTATACAACTTCTTCAAGTTTATCGACTGGCCGGAAACCATCGCTCAGCAGAGTTATTACAGCTTGTGCACCACAAATAACGACCAGTTGGGCGATAGCCTGTTAGTGCTGGAAAACAAAACCATCCGCGGCAAGCCTATCGTTACTCATCGCGGCATCAAGGATAACGACTTAAAAAAATGCAATATGATTTTTATCGGTTCTTCTGAAAATGCCGAGGCCATCGTCCGGGACCTTGAAGGTTTACCAGTCGTCACCGTCAGCGACACACTGAACTTCATCGATCAAGGCGGTATGATAGGCTTGATACCCAGCGATGATCGTCTCGGTTTTGAAGTTAACCTTGATGTGATAAACGCTGGCGGTATTCATATCGGCGCTCAACTGCTTAAATTGGCAAAAAGAGTCAATAAACTAAAATGATATATTAATGCTGCTCATTTTTTAATAGTTTGAACTTTAAAACACAACATCGGGCGCTTATCACTTGCTTTTCTCTGCATACACTATGAGTTTTCCACGCTACGCTAACAAAAGAGCGATTGATGGCTTAGTCATTCAAGGCGTCTTATGAAACAACAAAAATTCGCCCATCTTCCTATAACCGGCAAACTTCGCCGCTTGCAGGCTCTTACGGTAGCTGTGGCGCTGGTATTTACCTTGTTGCTCAGCAGTGTCAGCCAACTCTGGCACCAACACCGTGAAATGCTGGTCGATGCCGAGTCGACCGGTAATATGATCGGATTTAATGCGGCGGCGGCTCTGCTGTTTGGCGACAGCCGGTCGGCAACCGACATTTTGTCGGCATTGCGCAATAAACCTAACATTATTGCGGCCCAATTGTACACTGCCGATGGGACGCCCTTTGCTCAGTATATTTCGGACCATCACATTGCCAACTTCCCAAATTCATTAGCTGAGGCCAAGCAGCTGCAGCAACACAAGCGTATAGCCTTGCTGACCTATACAGTCATCCAACCCATCAACCAGAAAGGCGACACCGAGGGCTATTTATATTTGGTGATCGACTTGCGCCCCCTGTGGTGGAGTATTTTCAGCAGCCTTGGCCAAATTTCGCTGGTGATGCTGGCGGCTTTTTTGCTGAGTGTATTTTACGGACAGCGTTTGGCGACGCTGATTTCAGCACCGCTGATTAGATTAGCGCAGCTGGCTCAACAAGTATCGCGAGAAAAAAACTACACCTTGAGGGCAACAGATGAAGGTGACGATGAAATCGGCCAACTGGTTCACAGCTTCAACCAGATGATAGAGCAAGTTCAGCAACGCGATTTTGAACTGAAAAGCCACCGTGACCGGCTTGAACTCGAGGTCGAGATCAGAACGGCGGATTTGCGTAAGGCGGCCTTGGAAGCGCAAGCGGCCAACATCGCAAAATCGCAGTTTTTAGCCACTATGAGCCATGAAATCCGCACGCCGATGAACGGCGTGCTGGGCATGACCGAACTGCTGCTGGAAACGGAACTCAAACCGTTGCAGCAACAATATGCGGAAACCGTGTATCGCTCCGCAGACTCGCTGCTGACCATCATCAATGATATCCTCGATTTTTCCAAGATTGAGGCCGGTAAGATAGAACTGGAAACGCTGGATTTTCACCTGGAGGATTTGATCGAACAAGTAGTGGGACTCTTCCATGAACCGGTTCAGCGCAAAGGCATTATGCTGAAATACGACATAGCCGACAATGTGCCGCTGGAAGTAAAAGGCGATCCGTATCGTTTACGGCAGGTTCTGATCAATCTGGTCGCCAACGCGATTAAATTTACCGATCAAGGCGGCGTCCAACTGCTTGTCGACCTTGATCCCAACAACAATGCCTGTCAACTAGGCGTTGCTTTGTGCATCCATGTACAGGATACCGGCATTGGCATCTCCTCGGAGTCTTTATCGCAATTATTCAAACCTTTCAGCCAAGCGGATGGTTCGACCACGCGTAAATACGGGGGAACCGGCTTGGGCCTCATTATCAGCAAGGATCTGGCTGTGTTAATGGGCGGAGATATCGAAGTAAACAGCGTGTTGGGCCAGGGCACGGAGTTTAAACTCAAAATCTGCTTGCAACCGGCGCTGGCTCCAGTGCCGTTTTCCCAAGTGTATGCCGAGCTGAGCGGCAAACGTGTGCTGATCGTTGACGACAATCCGGCCTATGCCCTGACTATTCAGGACTATGCGCTCGGATTTGGTATGGTTCCGGAGATAACCGATAACGGCGTACAGGCGCTGGAGCTTCTGAAACAAAGCATGCATCAGGAACAAGGATTCGACCTAGCGCTGGTGAGCATGCAAATGCGCGGCATGTCCGGTGCGGAACTGACCAGCCACATCCGTGCCGATGAACGTTTTAACGCAATGAAAGTGATCCTTCTGACTTCCGGCGCATTTGGAGGCGAACAGGTCGATAGCCTTGGCAGCGGTTGTGATCTGCATCTTTCTAAACCCGTGCATGAAAGGGTGCTGCGTAACGCCCTACGAACCCTGTTTGCAACCGCTGCCGCCCATAGTGCTAAAGAAATCGCAGCTTTGGGCCTGAACGTGCTGATGGCCGAAGATAATCCGGTTAACCAAATAGTCGGCCGTGCGATACTGGAAAAACTGGGTTGCACGGTAACCATGGTTAATAATGGCCTTGAAGCGCTGGAACGCTGGCGGCTGGGAGGTATGGATCTGATTTTGATGGACTGTATGATGCCGGATATGGATGGTTACGAAAGTACGAGGCATATCCGGGAGGAAGAGGCTGGTTCCAAGCAAAAACGCATCCCCATCATAGCCTTGACCGCCAACGCGCTTAAAGGCGATAAAGAGCGTTGCCTGGCTGCGGATATGGATGACTACCTGTCCAAACCCTTCCGCATTGAAGCGCTGCGGGTATTACTCAACCAGCTTACAGACGCATCCGGCGCTAACCGACCGCCGCTGCCGAAAACAATGCCTAGAGAAGATAGACCTGTAAACCGGGAGCCTTTGATAATGTTGCGCAATATGGGAGGGGCAAGCTTAGTGCGGAAAGTGTTGCTGCTGTTTTTTGAAGACACCCAAGCGCAACTGAAAAAAATAACCTCCAGCGTATCGGCCGGCAATAGGGACGCGATAGGCCATGCTGCCCACAGTATTAAGTCAGCCGCTGCCAACGTGGGCGCGACAAAACTTTCCGCACTCGCCTGCGCCCTGGAACAGGCCGCTAAAAATGAATCAAGCGTCATTGATGCCATCACTGTGCAGGCAATGGAACAAGCCTATCAGGAAGCGGTAATCATTCTGCAACTGGAAATGGAGTCGGCATGACCGAAACAAAAGCCACATAAGCTTTACCGCTGCCTGGATTTACCCTGATGCAACGGGCGCATCCGCTAGTTGGGATGCTTAATATTTTAGTATAGGAGGCTGTCGGACTTATGACCTAACTAATTGATGTTTAATGACTTTACTAAACCACCAAAAATAACTTAAGCCATATGTAACTACTCGCCCCCCTAAGTATCAAACTTACCCGCCAAAGCCAATTGCACAGCAATGAGCGGGGTGTATCCCTTATTTGCCATAGTTTGCAAATAGCTTGAAATGCGGCAATAGGCCTTGGCATAATCTTCCGACCGAAAGCCCCCTGAAACCTTTTGCTTAACTTTTGACATCCTGAGGTCACGCTCAGCTCTGTTATTCGTAAACGAAACGGATGGTTCCTTGGTGAAACGCAATACCGATGCCTCATGCCGTTGTAAACGCTCCAAAAGATTATGCGCATCTGATTTTGCCAATTTGCCACGCTTCCCGGTGGTTTTGAGGGGAATAGCGGGTAATTCTTTAGCGCCCCGCGTAAGAATATTCCGGTAACGTTTTTGCAAATTGGCTAATTGCTTAGCCTGCAACTTCTTCTCTGGTTTTTTAGAGACTTCAACGCAAGCTTCTTGCAATAAGCCAATGCCTCATGTAGACGCAAAATGAATTTCAGCAGGGTGCTTTCGGCAATGACCTCGTCAATGATAGCGGCCAGCAGTTTTTGGATACGGTTGAGTGCAACCATTTGGCATACCGCTAAATTGATGACAAAGGCTTTCAGGCCATCGCCATATTGTAAAGGGCCGTGCATATCGGGGGGGAATTGACCTTTGACGGTTGCAGCGCAGGTTGGGCACTGCTTAATCTCAGCATCGACATGCTCAACAACTTTTTCGAAAACAATATCAATTTTGGTGCGTCTTTCGATCTGCGCCGGAGCAACGGCACTTAAATCTTCCCCGCAGGTATCGCATGAGTTGACTACCGCAGTGCTCGCACTCTCGTTAACACGGGTGTTTTTAGCGAGCGCGTCGTTCTCATCCTTCCCCTTACCCTTGCTGCCTCGTTGATTTAACGAGGAGTCATCCTTATGGGTCTGAGATGAGGGGATGCTGGAATTTTTATTGTCTTTCTTAGTGGTTCTTTCGAGGAAAATAGACAGGATCAGTTCGATAATCATGAACATGCTCAGCATGAGTGCTTTGCTTTCAGCTGTAATAAGGCCGTCGGCACAGAGCTTTTCAAAGTCAGTTTTTAACCGACTCACTTCTGTTCTGACTGAGATTTTGTCTAAGCCTGCCATGTATAAATTGATGATATTAATGGACAATGAAATTATATCATCGGTTTTTTTGACCTCCTGGGAGTGCGCTGAAGCCGCGACAAACTGGGCCGGATTACCCAGAAAATCGAAACCGTAGGGAGCATCGCCAACACCTTCGGCTACGCTTACGATGTCACAGGCCATCTGGTCGAAGTCAAACAAAACACCGTTCCCACGCTCCGGCGACGAGTAAAAATGCG